>CAJUMT010000072.1 GCA_910587495.1 uncultured Lachnospiraceae bacterium
CATACCATCGCTGCTCCAACAGGCGGCTGGATACCTTTCTCCTGCAAACAGCTGTAGGATTATATTTTTCGATCCGTCAGAATCCATACGGATATAGTTTTCCAGAATTTCATGTTCTGATGTCTCTGTCCAATAGTTTCCAATCTCTTCATAGCAAATCGTATCAATCACGCATTTAGGATTATACACATGCGCTTCATCATCCAGACAATACCCGTCATACCAGTGCTTCATTTCACTAAAATCCATCTGATATTCCTGGCATAGATCGATCACTTCTGATTCTGTAAAACCAATATATTTCGCGAGCAGATCCGAATCCAACATAGTAAATTCATCGAAATTATCCAAGACAGGTTCACTATCATATTTTCCAATCGGATAAATTCCTGTCACATAAACAAGGCTAAGAAACCTCTGGGAGCGTTCGCCTTTAAAGAGCGCACGTAATAATTCCATATAAGCTTTCTGCGCACCGATATTTTGTTTTTCCTGCCTGAAAATATCATCCCACTCATCAATGATCACAACAAACCTGGCGCCTGTCTGTTCATGAATCCGAAAAAGAGCTGATTGGAGCGTTCTGTCGTCCTCTTCTATTACGCCTGGATAATATGTTTTTAGCTCTTTAATTACTTCTCTGTGAATATAATCAACGATACCAGTGCAGTCTGTGTTTTCTGACCTGATATCCGCCATATCCAGATGGATTACATCATACTGGTTCAGATGCTTTTCAAAAGAGTCTGATCTGGAAATCTTAAGGCCTTCAAATAATGCCCTGGAATCACAGCCTTTTCCATAATACGCCGCCAGCATCTCTGCAGTAATTGTCTTCCCAAATCTTCTTGGCCTGCTGTTACAGATATAACACTGTTCCGTATTCAGCATTTCATTTGTATATTCCAGCAATCCTGTTTTATCCACATAAATTTTTGATTCCCGAACATCCTGAAAACTCAAGTTCCCGCTGTTTACATATGCTCCCACTTACATTCCGCCTCCTTCCCTCTCCCACTCCTCAATCACACACCCATGCGTCTTACTTTCCTTATCATAACTGATCCCTACCAGCAGTACATTCCCCTGATACTCCCTCAAAGCCTCCGGGTACTGCCTCTCTTTGATCTGTTCGATAGCGCTTTCCGGCGTCTTATCATATTTGAGTTCTACTATCATTGCCGGTTTGTCGGAGCTTTTCCTGGGCAGGAATACGATGTCTGCGTAGCCTTTTCCTGCAGGCATCTCTCGGATCAAGGTATATTCGTTGACGGCATTATAATAGGCCAGCGTAATCACACAGCTTAGGGCGTTTTCGTTATTGTAGGAAAGGATGGAGGTATTAGCCATGTGTACCCGCTCGATGCCTTCGGCGACCGCGTCAGCGTCTTTTTCCCATGTGGCACGAAGCAGGCGGTCGGAAGCCTGAACGGCCTCGACGACCGGGATCCAGTTGTTATCTTCGATGGCGTCATAATATACAGTGCGGACTTCTTCATTTGGAATATAGGCTTCTTTAGTTCTTTCATCATATGCCAGATATCCCAGGTGGATCAATACTGTCAGCACATCATCTCTACGCTTTATACTGATCAGATCATTTTTAAATCTGGAAACATTGACTTTGCATCGACCGCCTGAAAACATCTGTACAGCCATATCTTTCAATCCGTCAAAATTCATGCTGATATAATTCTGCAGGTTTTCATATTCTGATGTTCCCGACCAATAATTCGCTATCTTGCGTCGGCGTATGGCGTCCACTACTGATTTTGGGTTGTAAATATGCAGATTTTCATTCAGTGTATATCCATCATACCAATGTCTCATTGCCTCAAAATCCATCTGATATTTTTGGCAAAGCGCTTTCACTTCCTCTTCTGTAAATCCGACATACTCCGCGATCATGGCTGCATCCAGCATGGTAAATTCATCAAAGTTGTTCAGAGCAGATTCATTATTGTATTTTTTAATCGGAAAGATTCCGGTAATATAAGCCAGCCGGATAAAATCCTTGGACTGCTCTCCTTTGAAAAGTCCGCGTAAAAGCGCAATATATTCTTCCTGCGCCTTCTGATTAAACTTATCCTCCCGGAAAATCATATCCCATTCGTCAATGACCACGATAAATCCGGCTCCGGTTTCATAATGGAGTTTGGATAGCGCAAAAGGAAGCATTGTATCTTCATCTGTTAAAACACCAGGATATATGATTCTCAGTTCCTCAATCACGCACTCCTGCATATAAGATACTATTTTTAAAGAATCCTTGATCTGGTTACGCAGGTACGCAATATCTAAGTGGATCACATCATACTGGTTCAAATGTTTCTCAAAAGAACCAGACTGTGCAATCTTCAAATCTTCAAATAATTCCCTGGAATCACAGCCTTTCCCATAGTACGCCGACAACATTCCCGCGGTCATTGATTTGCCAAATCGTCTAGGTCTGCTGCTGCATACAAAACATTGTTCTGTATTTATAACAGAGTTGGTATATTCCAGCAACCCTGTCTTATCTACATAAATATCCGATTCCCTTGCCCGTTTAAAACTTGCGCTCCCCCGGTTCACATATCGTCCCACTTACATCCCGTCTCCTTCCCACTCTTCAATCACACACCCATGCGTCTTACTTTCCTTATCATAACTAATCCCTACCAGCAGCACCTTCCCCTGATACTCCTTCAAAGCCTCCGGATACTGCCTCTCTTTGATCTGTTCGATGGCGCTTTGGGGCGTTTTGCCATATTTTAGTTCCACCACCATAGCCGGTTTATCGGAACATTTCCGAGGTAGGAATACAATATCCGCATAGCTTTTTCCTGCGGGCATCTCGCGGATCAGGGTGTATTCGTTGACAGCGTTATAATAGGCCAGCGTGATCACACAGCTTAAAGCATTTTCGTTATTATATTGGAGGATAGATGCATTCGCCATGTGTACCTGCTCGACGCCTCTGGCCACTGCCTCGGCGTCCTTTTCCCAGGTGGCGCGAAGCAGCCGGTCGGATGTTTCGATCGCCTGTATAACAGGCGTCCAGCCTGTCAGTTTCACCGCGTTTTTAAAGACCATGCGGATTTCTTTATTCGGTATATAGACTTCCTCAGTCTCCTTGCCATACGCCAGGTACCCCAGATGAATCAGTGCAGTCAGCACATCATCCCGGCTCCGGAAGCTTGTCATATCATTTTCAAAAGTTTCTGTATCTACTTTACACCTTCCGCCTGCGATCATCTGCACGACAGAGTCCCGCAGACCGTCGAAATTCATGCAGATATAGTCTTTTAAAACGGTGTAGGTACTGCTGCCTGTCCAATAGCTGTTATAATCCCCGTCAATCATGGCGTTGACTACGGAGTTGGGGTTATATACATGTTTGACATTTTTAAAAGAATATCCGTCATACCACCAGGCGGCTTCGGAAAAATCCATGTTGTACCTTTGGCAAAGCTCTTTTACTTCCTGTTCTGTAAAACCGATATATTCGGAGATCCTTGCAGGGTTGATCATGGTAAGCTGCTTGAAATTGTTCAGGGCGGATTCGCTGTTGTATCTTTTAATCGGGAGGATGCCGGTCAGGTACGCGAGCCGGACATAATCTTTCGACTGTTCTCCTTTAAAAAGCCCCCGAAGCAGACGGATGTATGCTTCCTGCGCTTTATGGTTAAACTTATCCTCCCGGAAGATCATATCCCATTCATCAATGATGATGATAAATCCTGCACCCGCCTCATAATGAAGTTTAGACAACGCAAAAGGCAGCATCGTATCTTTATCTGTTAAAACACCAGGATAGATTGTTCTTAGTTCCTTAATCACACACTCCTGCATAAACGATACTGTTTTTAGAGAATCTTTGATCTGGTTGCGCAGGTACGCAATATCCAGATGGATCACATCATACTGGTTCAGATGTTTTTCAAAAGAAGCCGCTTTGGAGATCTTCAGGCCGTCAAATACCGCCCTGGAATCACAGCCTTTCCCATAGTACGCCGACAGCATTCCTGCAGCCATTGATTTGCCAAAACGCCGGGGCCTGCTGCTGCATACAAAGCACTGTTCTGTATTTATGATAGAATTGGTATATTCCAACAACCCTGTCTTATTCACATAGATTTCTGATTCTTTCGCACGCTTAAAACTTGAAAATCCTCGGTTCACATACGCGCCCACTTACACCCAGCCTCCTTCCCTCTCCCACTCCTCAATCACACAGCCATGCGTCTTACTTTCCTTATCATAACTAATCCCTACCAGCAGCACCTTCCCCTGATACTCCTTCAAAGCCTCCGGGTACTGCCTTTCTTTGATCTGCCGGGTGGCGCTTTCCGGCGTCTTGTCGTATTTGAGCTCTACTATCATCGCCGGTTTGTCGGAGCTTTTCCTGGGCAGGAATACGATGTCTGCGTAGCCTTTTACTGCGGGCATCTCGCGGATCAGGGTATATTCGTTGACAGCGTTATAATAGGCCAGCGTGATCACACAGCTTAGGGCATTCTCGTTATTATAAGAAAGGATGGAGGTATTCGCCATGTGTACCTGTTCGACGCCTCTGGCCACCGCCTCGGCATCTTTTTCCCAGGTGGCGCGAAGCAGCCGGTCGGAAGCCTGGACGGCCTCTATGACCGGGGTCCAGTCATTGTCTTCGATCGCGTTAAGGTATGAAGTGCGGACTTCCTCGTTCGGGATATAGGCCTCCTTTGTATTTTTATCATAAGCCAGATATCCCAGATGGATCAAAAGCGTCAGCACATCGTCGCTGCGATTTATGCTGATCAGGTCATTTTTGAATCTGTCCACGTTCACTTTGCACCGACCGCCTGAAAACATCTGCACAACCATGTCTTTCAGGCCGCCGAAATTCATATTGATGTAAGCCTGTAATTTATCATACTCTGATGTGCCTGTCCAGTAATTCTCGATCTCTCCTAAATGGATGGCCTCGATCACTGCCTGGGGATTATACACATGAAGCTCCCTGCCAAGGCAATATCCGTCATAGCAGCGTTTCATTTCCCCAAAATCCATCTGGTATTTCCGGCAAAGCGCTATCACTTCTGCTTCCGTAAATCCGATATAAGCAGCCATCCGGCTTGGGCGCACCATAGTAAACTCTGTAAAATTATTAAGAGCCGACTCGTTATTATACTTTTTGATCGGAAAGATCCCTGTCATATAGGCAAATTGGATACATTCCCTGGAACGGTCATTTTTAAAAAGGGCGCGTAAAAATTCCAAATATGCTTCGTGGGCGCCGATATTATTTTTTTCCTGCCTGAACACATCGTCCCACTCATCAATGACAACGATAAACCTGCTCCCTGTCTTCTGGTATACTTTGAAAAGCGCCGGTGGAAGAAGCCTGTCTTCGTCTTTTAGTATATCGGGATATAATTCATTTAATTCTGCTATCACATTTTTATGGACAGCATGAATCGCTTCTTTAAAATCTGTATTTTCCGATCTGATCTCCGCCATGTCCAGATAGATCACATCATACCGGTTCAGATGTTTTTCAAAAGAATCAGAGCCTGAAATCTTAAGCCCTTCAAACAGTGCCCTGGAATCACAGCCCCTCCCATAATATGCCGACAGCATGCTTGCAGTCATTGACTTGCCAAATCTCCTTGGCCTGCTGCTGCAGATAAACCGCTGCTCTGTGCCAAGCACGGAGTTTGTATATTCCAAAAGCCCTGTCTTATCCACATAGATTTCAGACTCTCTTGCATCCTTAAAATTTCTGTTGCTCCGGTTCACATACGCCCCCACCTGCATTCCGCCTCCCTTCATGCCTTCATTATACTATCAAGCCACAAAGATGGCAACCGGATGTTACCGCTCTCTTCTTAACACCTCCAGTCCTACCTGCGTCTCCACCGTCCGTCCCATCATCCGGATCTCCAGCCACGCCACACGTTTGTGGCGGTCCACTTTCCGGATATAGCCTTCCAGGCCTTTTAAAGGGCCGTCGGTAATGACGGTCTTTCCTTCCTGTATGACGCCTTTGGATATCTCCACCAGCTCATCTTCTCCGGCAAGCTTTCGGATCAGTTTCGTTTCCTCCTCCGTCAATGGGACGATCTCCCGACCGGTGCCGATCAGCTTCGTCAGGCCAATCACGTTTTTCAAGTTCAGATGCAGCCCTTCCAGCTGATCGCTGATCAGGAACAGATACCCCGGGAACAGAATCTTCTGCTCCTTATGCCAGGCGCCTTCGTAGCGGCGCATCCTTTCATAATAGGGAATATAGCATTTTTCCAGTATATGAGAAGGAATCCTTTTTTCACACTGGATTCTTATGTTCTCTTCTGTGCCGGTCCGCACTTGTATGACATACCACATTGTACCCACCTTTTCTTCCGGTATTTATTGGACGAAGCATAACTATGGGGTCGCCAGAGACAACAGCATTGATTGCACAATACAACATCTACTTACTTTTGGAGGATGTAAGGTAACTCGTTGTTGACAAGCTGGTGAATTTCACGCTATGCCCCGCATCGGCCCCATGGGTATGCTTCGCCACTCCGTCCTGTGGGCGGATTCATCTTTTGTGTTGTTATGACCTCTTACTGTTCCGAATGCGGCAGGGCGACAGTCCGGTATCTTTAAGAGTTTGTCTTACTTGGCGACCTGTTTCATAAGGTCTGCGTCTTTGGGGTCCGATTCGATGGAAACTACTTTTGCCAGTTGGGCTTTCTGGTTCATCGTGCGGCTTTTTTCTTCTGTGAAGCCTTCTGTGCTTTCCGGCTGGAAGACCGTGCGGATCGTCAGCATGATGATCTTTAAATCCAGCAGGAAAGATTTGTTTTCTATGTACATCAGATCTAAGCGGAGCTTGTCATAGGCGGAAGTATTGTATTTCCCGAAGATCTGGGCGTAACCGGTGAGGCCGCCTTTGACCTGCATCCGATAGCCAAACTCCGGCACTTCTTTCATATATTGTTCCACATGCTCCACACGCTCGGGCCTGGGTCCCACCAGGCTCATATCACCTTTTAAAATATTAAAAAGCTGAGGAAGCTCGTCGATCCGGGTAGCCCGTATGAGCTTTCCCACTTTCGTAATTCTGGAGTCGTTGCCTTGGCAGGGGATGACGCCGTATCTTTCCGCATCCACCACCATGCTTCTGAATTTCAGGATCTCGAATACTTTTGCGTCCTTGGTGCAGCGCTTTTGCTTAAAAAGCACAGGACCGCCGTCTTCTAACTTAATAGCGGCTGCCGTCACAAGCAGGATCGGGGATAACAAAAGCAAAATGATAAGGGAAAACAGGATATCCATCGTTCTTTTTAAGCCGTCTCCTTCCTGCTTCTCGCTGATATAATCGTACTTCATCAGAGGCGTATCCAAAAGATGCCTGGGAGAGCATCCCTGCAGCAGGATATCAAAAATCCTGGGAGTAAAATAAAATTGTTTATGGAGTTTCATACAGTAAGTGGCCAGTTCGGTCCGCCTGCCCCCTGACAGTTCATACAGCAGTACGGTTCCGTGTCTGTCTATATAAGCAGTCAGTTCTTCCCATGTCGCATCTTCACATACAGTACATGAAATATCAAAAAGATGTGCGTATTTCTTTAAAATGCGTCTGCCAAAATCATCCACTTCCTGCTTTTCTATGCCTTTTCCATAGACCAGGAGCGTATTTTTCGGAGATATATGTTTCGTAAAATACCGTTTGGTCATATACACAATAAGCGCGGTTCCCACCGCCTGCCCGGCTGCTGTCAGGCATCCGGGCAGAATACTGACATACCGGTTCCAGACCAGGCAGCATTCCGCATAGAAGATCAAATCCGCGATCCCAAAAGATATCACCTGGGAAAAGATCGTTTCCCCTATAGATGAAGACGCAATGCGGAACGCTTTGTACAGGCTGCAAAACATATTGTAAACGGTAAAGAACAAAAAAATTGTCAGAATCCCGCCTGCTATGTAATAGGTATCAAAGGTAAAACGATTGTACCAGGCCAGCCATACGATGGCGAAAGCCCCTGTATTCCACAGTTCCAACAGCGTCCGCGCCGTGTTTGTCACATGTTTTTTCTCCATAACCTTTAAGCTCCTGTATGTATATTACAAGCTATTTGTACTCCTCATACTGGCCGCCGTAACGTCCGTAATATTTCCCTCCATAGCGACCGTAATACTTGCCGCCATAATATTTACCGCCGTATTTTCCGTATTTACCGCCGTAATGTTTATAGTAACCGCCCCTGTCCACGGCAATCTTGTTAAGGACTACGCCCAGGATTCTGCAGCCTGTAATTTCCAGCTGCTTTTTGACTTCCTGGAGATAACGGTAACTGATGGCGCCGCTTTCCACCACAAGAATCACGCCGTCGCACATGGGAGCGATAACCGCAGCGTCGATGACCCACCCAAGGGGCGGACAGTCTACCAGCACCACATCGTATGCCTGACGGAGTCTTTCCAGAAGTTCCGTGAAATAATGATTACCCAGAAGCTCCGTGGGATTGGGAACCGTGGGGCCTGCCAGAATAATATCCACGTTAGTCAAATCCGTATGATTAATGATTTCTTCTTCTTTTTTTTGTCCGGACAGATAATGAGACAATCCGTAGATCTCCGATTTGGATTTGATGCCGTAATGGCCTACCAGGACGGATTTTCTTAAATCCGCATCGATCAGAACCACTTTTTTATTGTCTTCCCCCAGGGAACGGGCCAGCTCCACCGTGACGGTACTTTTTCCTTCATTGGGCGTACAGCTGGTGAACATGACTACTTTTACGTCGTCCCCGCAGAACTGGAGATTTGTCCTCATGGAATTGAACGCTTCTCTGGTGGCATAATCAGGCTTTTCCAGTTTTTCAAAGAGCAGCTCATTCATCTTTTTTCTTCTCTCCTTTCTGCTTCTGCATATCTTCCCTTAAAGGAATGCTTGCCATTGTGTTCAGCTTTAAGTATTTTTCCACGTCTTCAGACGTCTTGACCGTATCGTCCATAATGTACAGAACGCTTACAAAAGCGATGGACACAAACGCGCCTAAAAGAGCGCCGATTAATGTGTTTCTTATGATATTTGGGCTGACCGGCTTGTTGGTGACATAGCCGTACTCATAGACGCTGGGGGCGTCCGTAGACATAATATCCGAAATATTTTCCCGGGATACATTGGCCAGTTCATCTGCAATGGCTTTGGCGCGGTCCGGGTCCGTATCCTGCACGGATATAGCGATAATCCTTGTGTTATTGGGATTATTAATGCTCACTCGCTGTAAAAATGCTTCATAGGTAATATCCAGCCCCAGGTTATCGCTCACCTGATTCAGAATTGATCTGCTTGTGATCAGTTCTTTATAATCCTGGGTCAGAGACGTGCCAACCTGGATATCCGTAAGGGAAGTCAGGGAGGTAGATTGAGTCAGGATATAGAGTTTGGAAGTCGATTCATAAATGGGCGTGATAAAAAACGCGCTGTAAACGCCGAAGATCCCGCCGAGCAGAACCGTGCTTAAAAGTATGACTGCAAGCCGTCTTCGCAGCACATACAAAAGCTCCAAAAGATCAATCTCTATTTCATTCTGTTCTATCGTAGAAGTTGCATCCATCATTCTAACCTTTCTCTTGTATATATTTATTATGCAGGAAGCATTCTTTGTTGACCGACATGATCTTTTCAACCTGCCGGGTATACGCGCTTTTTTTCAATGTTTCCAATGGGGTGCGCATCTTAGGCTTCCTGTCTGTCAGATTGTGGCAGTCGCTTCCGATAAAATGGACCATGCCAAGTTCTAAAAGCTTTCGGCAATATGCTGCGTGCCTGTCCATAAAACCGCCTGCAAAGCTTTCTGCATTGATCTGGATATAGGCTCCTGCGTCGATCAGTTTACTTATGATGTCTTCCTTTTTATATAGATTAGCGTAGCGTTCCGCATGAGCGAATACCGGACGGTATCCGGCCTCTGAAAACACCCTTACAGCATGAAAAAAGCGCTTAGACTCCGACATAACACTGAACTCTATCAGTACATAATCAGTATCCGCAAGCGTCAGGGCTTTTTTCTTCTTTACGTCCTCGATGGCGCTTTCATTAAAATAAATCTCGTTTCCCAGAAGGATTTTAAGGTCAGGCATATTTTTTCCCGCCTGTTCGCATACTTCCCTGTGAATCCGCCGCAGGTCTTCTGCCCTTTTATTATGCCTGCCCGGCAGATAATGGGGCGTGGCTATGATCGTCCGGACGTCTTCTGCATAGGCGATCTGAAGCATTCCGAGCGTCTCCGCCATGGCGGACGATCCGTCGTCCACACCTGGAAGTATATGGCTGTGTATATCCAGGAACTTTGTTCCCATTCTATATCCCTCATTTGTTTTTAAATCTGTTCTTATGTTTGTACAAAAGGATACCCATTGCTGCCAGCACGACCGCAACAATTGCCGCTGCCACGGCTGTCACATTTACAGAACCGGGAAGTTTATCGACTTTTTCAGATTCTTTTTGCTCTTCTTCCTTTGGCTCTTTCTGCGCTTCTTCGGCTTCCAGGCCTTCTTTTTCCAGGACCGATGAGATCAGCGCGTCTTCTTCTTCCTTCGTCATTTTCTCAGGACTATCCGCCCCGGCGCTTTCACTTCCCTGCACATTGCCGTCATTTCCCGGCGCGCCGGAAGCATCCGGCTGTCCTTCCTGGGAGGACTCTTTCGTTTCTGTATCTGCTGATTGGGAATCTTCTTCCGGATCTTCGGGAAGTTCTTCTTCCTCAGGTATCTCTTCCGGAAGCGCCGGTTCTTCCTGACCGGGCGCCAGTACCAGATACCCCTGGGCAATCCCCATCTCTATATTTCCAAACGCCTGTGATATGGCTTTTGATGCCTGCTCCGCCGTAAGGTCCACACCGTCCTGGGACAAATAGCTCCTGATCCTGTCTTTTGCAGCGTCCGTAGCTACATATTGTTTGCCGCCGGATTCAAATGTGCCCTCCGCCGCGTCTAATACAGCCTGTTCGTTGCCGTTAATATCACTGGCAAATACAGTCATGGACGCAAGCGTCCACACAGCGCCTGACAAAAGTATTGTCTTTATTTTTTGAAAACCTTTTTTCTTCATTGCTTCTATTCCTCCCGGGTCCTGACAGAAACCGATTCGCCTGCCTTCGCAGGCGAATCAAGTATCTCTCTTAAAAAAGGTTTTTAGGCTGCTTCTGAAACGTCTGCGTTTTCAAACACAGGTGTTTCGTCTAAATTATCTGCGGGTTTTTCAACAACTTCCACCGCGTCATCTGGTTTCTCCGCGGATACGTCCGGTTCGGATACCTCCTCTTCTACAGGAACTTCTAAAGCATCATCCGGCTCGGTGACCTCTGCAGGTGTCTGCACGGTCGGATCGTCTGTTTTAGGTTCGTCTGTCTTCGGATCATCCGGATTGGGGGTATCCGGGGTCGGATTGTCAGGTGTCGGGGTATCCGGCTGCTTTACTTCCTCCGCATACTTATCAAATACGATTGTATACACAAGGTATGCATTCTTGCTGTAATATACCTTAACTTCTACTTTCTTGTCGATAAGCTCGCCCAGTTTGGAATTGTTGTTCAGGCCGAAGGCTGCCAGAAATTCGCTGATTCCTTTCTCGTCGTCCGTAGCGAGCGGCTGATCCAGGGAATTTGTTTTGCCATCCATGCTGATTTCAGCCTTGAGCGCCGCGTCTTTATTGGCTTTGTCAAGATTGAGGATCGCGTTTACAAAGGTTCCCAGTTTCTTTCCGCTTAAGGATTCTCCATACTTGTCAGTTCCGTCATTGGTGATAGATACGGTCGCCTCGTTTTTGTCCTCTGCATAAACTACTTTGCCGATCGGACTTCCTGCGTCTCCGGATGCGGCTGTCTGCACGCCTTTTACCGCTTCTGCAATCTTGCCGTCCATGGCTTTGTCGATAGCCGGCAGGTCAACCTGATCTGCTATGGTTTCTTCTGCTTCCCTGACAATGATATGGTATTCCTCTGTAAATGCCATACCGTTGAGTGTTCCTGCCGCTCTGACTGTAAACATGCCGCCGATCAAATCGCCGTATGTCTGTACCGCCTCAGCGCCAAGCTCTGCACGCAGCTTATTGATAACACCCACAAGATCCAGACCGGTTATTTCTTTGTCTTTCAGTCTGTCGATTACATCAACATTTGTTAGTTTTCCTTCTGTCTTTAATTCTTCAATCAGTCTTTGCGTATCGCCTTTTATCACAGTAAGATTGGCGCTTTCCACAAAGATATCCGCCGCCTGCATCTTATTCTTAATCCGGCGCAGCATTTCGACCGTAAGGCCTTTGCTTTCTGCTGCGTCTTCTCCGGCTTTCACCAGTTCGTCGATATTCTTCGCCGTGTCATAGACATCCACAACCGTCAGATTGGAAACAGGATAATAATTCATATCATAAATACCTGTCTTTTCTCTGTTATTTTTGGATTTGAACAATCCCATCTCGTCCGCGATTGTCGTATCAATCAGGCCGTCAACCTCAGCGTATGCTACAGGCATGAAATGAACGGTATATTCTTTTGTATAATCTTTTGCGGGATAGTTACCCTCTGCCGGAACTGTTTTTGTCAGCTCTACTGTCAGGTCTTTGCCTGCCCAGGCGCCCGCGTCTTTTGCCATCGCTTTGGCAAGGGATTTGGCAGCGTCTTTTGCAGCAGCCACCCTGTCAGGAGCGATCGGGTGAGAAGCTACATCGCTTCCGTCCTTCTGAACCACCAAAGCGCCTTTTGCAGCGCCAACCGTCCATGTCAGTCCGCCGGAGCTTATCTCAACCTTGGTATAGTCATCCTCCAGGATAGTTTCCATGATACCTGTAAATACTGCTTCCAGCTCGTCGCCTACGCTGTCTTTTGCAGCTTCAATAAGCCCCTCTTTATTTAGGGAATCTTCTGTAAGCTGGAAGTGAAGTTTGCCTAAGTTCTTTGCAGTCAGCTGGAGCGTACTTGTCTTTGCGTTGAAGGCCGGTTTCATGCCTGCCCATACGGTGTAATCCTCAGCTGCGGCAAGCGCTTTCACCTTTGCATCCAGGTCTTTTACAAAATCAGCCTGGGACTGGGTTACGCGGATCTCAAATTTAGTGTTTCCTCCTGTAACGGTTGCCGTCTTATCCGCTTTTTTGCCGGTAACAACGCCGCTCTTATTTACAGATACAACACCTTTACCTGAGGAAACAGACCATTTAAGCGCTTTCTGTTTCTGCGCATCTGCAAGTACCTCCTGTAAAGCAGCCGTCTCGCCTTTTTTCAGCGTCAAATATTCTGCCGCATAATAAGAAGCTTCTTTGCGTACTTTTACATTTATGGTTACGGTCTTAGTAAAATCTTCCTGATCTTTAGTCAAAAGACCTGTGTTTGCTGTTACTTCGACCGTGCCTATGCCATAAACATCTTCTTCGTTTGCCGCGCTGCCTAAAATCACAGTATTATTGCGCAGTGATGCGCCGTCAGTCAAATTGCCTTTTAAAGTAACTGCCTTGAGATTCTTCTTATAGGCGTTCGCGTTGGTGGTAATGTTCAGCGCCGCTTTTTTCGTTCCGTCCCAGATCTCCAGTTCCACTTCTCCTGGTTTATTCGTCGATTTTGCGTTGGCAATATTTATGGTGTCTACCAGCTGCACGACATTGACTGTGATCGCTGTCTTCTGTTTACTTCCATCCGTTGCCGTAGCTGTGATCTTCGCCGTACCTTTAGACCACGCTGTGATCTTACCGTCTCTGTCCACAGACGCAATGGCCGGTTTATTGGAAGTAAAAGAAACTTTTCCTTTCAGCGCTTCGCCAAGCACCAGCTGCGCTTCATTGTATCCGCTTCCTTCGGCGCCTACATATAATTTGAATTTTGCAGGTTTGTCTCCCGCAGAGCCAAATTCCTCACCTTTTCCGTTTACTTTTTTAACGCTTATACCATTCTTAAGCGCATTCTTTGCAAGCGGATCAACTACGGTTACACGCACCAGCCTGGGAATGCCGTCCCAGTCTGCGCCCTTACTGGTAATACGAATGACGGCGTTCCCTGCTGCTTTACCTTTTACAGAACCGCTGGTCAATTTTCCGTTTTTAACATTACCCAGGAATTGTGCGCCTTCTGTTACTTCATATACCAGTTTCTTATTATTATTTGCTGCTTTATCTACCGTCGCACCGATCTTAACCGTTTTCTTTACCGGAACCACGATTGTATTATCCGGAACATTAATTACATCCGGATCTGTTACAACTTTTACAGAAAGCGTCACAGCCTTCCCTTTTGGTTTGGTTCCGTCTGCACGAATCGCCGTAATTTTCGCGCTTCCCTTCCCGACTGCTGTGATCAGGCCTTCGGAATCCACGGTCGCCACTGTAGGCTTGCTGCTGGTAAAGGTAACGTCAGACCCTGTCACCTTAAACTGATGGGTATGAGCAGGACTGGTGGCATTGGTTTTCAGCGTGATCTTTTTTATAGTTTCTTGAGAAATAATCGTACCGGAAGCCGCCGGACTTACAGTTACCTTGATCGTCTTCGTCCAGCCGATGTTGGCTTTCTTATTTCTTCCTCTGCTGTCCCTGTATGTACAGGCCTGGTCTTTTGCCGATACTCTGATCGTTACCTCACCTGCTTTTTTTCCGGTCACAACGCCTTTTGCGTTTACGGCTGCAACCCTTTTATCACTGCTTGTATAAGTCAGTTTGGCAGAGCTTGCCGCCAGGTCGTCTGCATTGATGAAAGTTCCAAGGGAAAGGCTTCCTTTTACTCCTACCTTTAATTCATTCCCTGTGACATTGGCAAATGCAATATCGCTGACCAGCGTTTTTACGGTTATTTTAAGCGTTGCTTTTTTCTTGCTGTATTTATCTTTTAAAGTAATCGTAGCAACACCGTTGCCTTTTGCGGTGACTTTTATCTTCTTCCCTCCGTCTGCCTTCACAACAGAAGCTACTTTCTGATTGTTGGAAGATACGGTATAAGTAAGGCTCTCCTGTCCGCCTTTTACCTGCG
>CAJUMT010000073.1:0-2691 GCA_910587495.1 uncultured Lachnospiraceae bacterium
CTATTGTTACACATTTTTTTCTCGCAGTCGAGGTACGCACTATCTACCGTTTACAAAATATCACCGCCATTACCAGACAAAACACTGTTATAATGAAGTTTAGCATAATTAAACTGATTTCCCTTTTTTATAGTATCCCACTGCTCTTTAGTACCTTCATAATATATATTTATACCATATACAGAAGCAAATGCATTGTCCATTATTATATCAAGCTCCGCAGGAAACATGATTCGCTTCCACTCACCGCATCCCCAAAAAGAGCTCATATCTATTGTATTCACTTTGCTCCCTATAACAAGATTTCCTCCCAATCCGCTACAATTATAAAATGTACTCTCTTCTATAGTTTCTATATTATTTGGTATCACTAAGCTTCCTATGAATCCACTGCAATTATAAAATGCCTGTGAACCTATTTTTTCTACATTTGGTGGAATTACTAAATTACCTGTAAACCCACTACAGCCATAGAAAGCAGCATCACCAATATCTATTACACTATTCCCTATTGCTAAACTTCCTGCAAATTCACTACAGTCTTTAAATGCATTTTTACTGATAGATGTTATATTATTTCCTAAATATAAATCTCCTGTAAATCCACTACAGCCCTCAAAAGCGCTATCTCCTATACTTGCTACACTACCTCCTATTATCAAACTTCCTGTGAATCCGCTGCAACCCTGAAATGTATGAGAACCAATTGATGTCACATTGTCTCCTATAACCAAATCTCCTGTAAATCCGCTACACCCCTCAAAAGCTCCATTCACATTATCATCAATTATTGTTACACTATCCGGAATAATCAAATCTCCTGTAAATCCACTGCACTCATAGAAAGCACCACTTCCTATTTTAATTACTTTAGTAGACAATGCCAGATCTCCTACAAGTCCACTACATCCATGAAAAGTCCATCTCTTTATCTCTTCCACACTGTTAGATATTGCCAAGCTCCCATTTAAACCACTACACTCTGAAAACGCATATTCACCTATTCTTTTTACACTATCAGGAATTGTCAAGCTTCCTGTTAGTCCACTACAGCCACTAAACGCTCTATCTCCTATCTCTGCTACATTTTTCAAAACCAAATTTCCTGTAAATCCACTACAGCCTTGAAAAGCACCATTTCTTTCAAGCCCACCATATCTTGACGCTGTCCCTATTGCTGCCACGCTGTCTGGAATAATCAAATCACCTGTAAACCCACTACAACCAGCAAATGCCCCATCACTGATTGTCCTAACTCCATTCTCTATTAACAGTTTTCCTGTAAACCCTTTACAATTTTCAAATACCCCCATACTTATATTTTCTATTCCTGGAATATTCAAATCGCCACTAAACCCGTTGCAATTACTAAAAGCATAATCCCTTATCCTTTTTACATTATTGCCTATCGTTAATTTCCCTGAAAATCCGTTGCAATCTTTAAATGCCTCTATTCCTATATGTAACACATTGTCTGGAATAAGCAAATCACCTATAAACCCGTCACACTTCAAAAACGCTCTGTCACCTATAAATGACACGCTATTTCCTAATATTAACTTTCCTGAAAAACCTGTGCATCCAGCAAATGCAGAATCTCCTATACTCGTAACACTGTCTGGAATGACCAAATCACCTATAAATCCTGTGCAATTCTGAAATGCTGCATGCCCTATACTTGACACACTATTTCCTATAATCAATTCTTTCGTAAACTTTCTACAACCATAAAAAGTGTATTGGCCTATGATTAACATACCATTCCCTATAGTTAATCTTCCTGTAAATCCTTCGCAATTATCAAATGCGTAATCTCCTATTTCTATTACACTATCTGGAATAATCAAATCACCGGTAAGTCCTGCACAACCACTAAATGCACTACCTCCTATTTCTGTAACATGATTTCCTATGGTTAGGTTTCCGGTAAAACCATTACAGCCAGCAAATACACCCCTACCGATTCGGGTCACACTATCTGGAATAATCAAGTCTCCAGCAAATCCTTTACATCCAAAGAACGCAGAATCCCCTATTTCTGTAACACTATTCGGAAGGAGCAAATTTCCGGTGAAACCACTACAACCATCAAATATTCTGCTACCGATTCGGGTCACACTATCTGGAATTGTCAAATCTCCAGCAAATCCTTCACATCCACTAAATGCAAAATCTCCTATTTCTGTAACACGATTTCCTATGGTTAGGTTTCCTGTAAAACCTGTGCATTCACAAAATGCACATTCACCAATTCGGGTCACGCTATCTGGAATAATCAAGTCTCCAACAAATCCTCCACATCCAAAGAACGCAGAATCCCCTATTTCTGTAACACTATTCGGAAGGAGCAAATTTCCGGTGAAACCACTACAACCATCAAATATTCTGCTACCGATTCGGGTCACACTATCTGGAATTGTCAAATCTCCAGCAAATCCTTCACATCCAAAGAACGCACGATCCCCTATTTCTGTAACACTATTTCCTATTACTAAATTCCCTGTAAAACCTGTACATCCATAAAACGCATCTTCACCGATTCGGGTCACACTATTTGGAATTGTCAAGTCTCCAGCAAATCCTCCACATATACTGAACGCAGAATCCCCTATTTCTGTAACACTATTTCCTATTATTAAATTCCCTGTAAAACCTGTACATCCATAAAACGCATCTTCACCGATTCGGGTC
>CAJUMT010000073.1:2791-14838 GCA_910587495.1 uncultured Lachnospiraceae bacterium
ATAAAACGCATCTTCACCGATTCGGGTCACACTATCTGGAATTGTCAAGTCTCCAGCAAATCCTTCACATCCACTGAACGCAGAATCCCCTATTTCTGTAACACTATTTCCTATTGTTAAATTCCCTGCAAAACCTGTACATCCATAAAACGCATCTTCACCGATTCGGGTCACACTATCTGGAATTGTCAAGTCTCCAATAAATCCTTCACATCCACTGAACGCAGAATCCCCTATTTCTGTAACACTATTCGGAAGGATCAGATTTCCTGTAAACTCACAACCCCAAAATACACCTTCGCCTATTTTAGTAATTCCTTCTTCAATTACTAACTGAGGAGGGGACTGGCAATATTTAGCCCAAGGTTCTCGTCCATCATGCATATTTTCAAAACATAATTCCCCTGTTCCTGAAATTGTTACTATATTATCTTTAAGCCTCCAACTTATATGGTTGTCAGCTAACCATCCAAATATTTCTTCAGTTCCTTCTGAATCAGTATCCACTAATGTCGCTGTATTGATATCTTGAGCATCATAGCATTCTTCTTTTTCATCAATATCCTCCGTAAGACTCGTCTCAGATTCTACTTGATACTCACAAATATCTTTGTTTGTACTCAGATGCACATTTGCATCTGTGTCTTCGCTTCCATGTTTATCATCTATTTCTGTTTTCTTCACATTTGGCTGCACCCCATCCATTTCCTGCAACGTCTTTTCAGCTTTCACTGTTTCCGCTGGAAATTGTATAAATAAAGTCACCACTACAACCGCCAGAACTCCTGTAATCCACTTTTTTCTTGCATTCATTTTTCCTCCCCCTTTCTCATGGTAGAAATATTCTGTCAATGCAATCTGTATTGCTGATATTTCTTTATGCAACTATATTTATATACCGTGAAAACATAACTTACCTTCGGAAATAAAATATATATGTTTTATCTCATATGTTTTAATGCAAAATGATTAATAAACAGATCCGTATCGATTTTTTATGAAAGCAATCATATTTTTAAAACCAGAAAAATTTTATATTACTTTTGCCATAAGGGCTTTTAGTTCTAATATCATCCAATATTCATCTTATATTTTTCTCTAACTACAAATTCATTTCCTTGGTTTCTTTACTTTCTCAGGCCAACAGCTCATATTAGGATTCATTATGCAATATCTTGTGTACCGCATTGCCTTTGCCATCATCAATAACAGATCCAGACTCTCTGTCGGAAGCCCTACTGCGTCGTCTATAATTTTATTTAATGTATCCCTCTCTTCTACCAAATGAATATCTTTCTCCATTGCTGCACCTCGCCTTCCATTTTCATTATAGGTGAATTATATCATCATTATTTTTCATTGTCAATGAATTATGCAACACAAAAAAATCACTGTTAATGCAAATCGACATTGACAATGATTTTTTTGTATTGTATACTTACTTTGAGGTGATAAAATGAATACTTTGGGGGAACGGCTGAACTATGCACGCAAGAAAAGAGGATTTACGCAAAATTCCCTTGCTGAAGCAATTGGCGTCTCGCGCGGTGTAATATATAATCTTGAGAAAAATAAAACCGAGCCGCAGACTATCGTTATCAATGCGGTCTGCCATACTTTAAAAATAAACAAGGACTGGCTTATCTATGGCTCGGGAGAGATAGAAGATCTAACAGAAACCACCCAGAAAACTAAAATACTAACAGAGCTTTATGAAGTTGCAAAAGAATTGTCAGAAGATGAACAACTTTACCTGCTTGATACAATTAAAGCTTTAAAACAGCGACTAAATCACAAAGCTGATTACTAGCAAATCCACACAGAGTGAAAAGATATATTACAATGCTTTAAAAGAGGTATAGAATTATGAGGTATTTACACTTACGCCTGGAAGAGCTTCTAAAAGAGCATAAATACACGAAAAAGAAAGTATGTAGTGCGCTTGATATCGAGAGAACAAACTTTAATCGTTACTACAGAGATGAATTTCAGAGAATAGACGCAAATCTTATACTGAAATTATGTGAGTTCTTTGAATGTGAGCCTGGCGCATTATTTGAGATAAGAGAAAAACCAGAAGATTAATTTGATACCGTTCAAATAGTCCGGACGATCAGTCCACATAAAATTCCTCCATAGTCTCAAGGCGCATACACGCCAGCTTTCCGCCAAATCCTGCTCCGCAGTCAATGACGATATGGTTATTCGCTTTATAAATATACCCCGGATTGGGGTTGGAGCGGATTGTCATCGTCGGCGTATGGCCGGTAATGACATATTGGTCAGAATAATACGGTCTTTCATAATCCGGCCTTTCCCATACAAGATCATCAATCTTATATTCCCACAGTTCTTTATTCGGATCGAATCTCCCAAGTCCGGCATGTACCAATATGTAAGTTCTATCATTTACAGAAATCTCTTTATAAAGATCAAAATCAGAGATGAACTGCACCACTTCCGCTCTCGCAGCCTTATCCAGCTTATAAAATTCATCCATGGTAATAGATGACCCGTTTTGCTGCCAGTTAATAAACCTGCCAAGCATCTGACCATTTAGTCTGTCCAGATTTTCATCTGTGATTTCCATCAAAAGGAATTTAAGGCATCTAAGCGCCATGTATTCATGGTTTCCCGCCAGACAGACCACATTGGGGCGCTTCATCAAATCCTGTATGATTTTTACAGGATGCGGCCCCCGATCAAGGATATCCCCCAACACATACAGAGTGTCGTCTTCGGAAAATCCGATTTTATCCAGCATTTCCATGTATTTATCATAACATCCATGGATATCTGACATTACATAAGTTTTCAAACCACCTCCTCCACAATTCGCTTCCCATTCACCAGATGCACTTTGACCCCCGTTTTTTTATTTTTATTAAAATTAAAACTGACCATATAACCCGTTGTGAGATGATAATCCTCCAGATAGTCTGACAACTGTCGTTCGCCACGCTTATTATATTCCCCGCCACGCCAGATCTTCATCTCGCATACAAATTGCTTTCCCTTGTAATCTATAATAATATCCGTTCTTCGCATGTCTCTGGTCCGAGCCTCAAATTTGAGACTGACACAGTTTCCTCGACATTTTTCACAAGGCCAATTGGCTCTGTCAGATATCGATTTTCCTGTCCCTAAAGTAATACACTTTATCATGCTCATTTATTTCACGAAGCACCCTGCAGGGAACGCCAACGGCCACGACACCCGACGGAATATCTTTTGTAACCACGCTTCCCGCGCCGATGACAGTATTGTCGCCTATGGTAATCCCCGGCATAATAAGCGCGCCTGCGCCGATCCAGCAGTTTTCTCCGATATGAACGGACGCGTTATACTGGTAACCCTGCCTGCGCAATTCCGGGAGAATCGGATGTCCCGCGGTAGCTACCGTCACATTCGGACCGAACATCGTATAATCCCCCACATAGATATGGGTGTCGTCTACTAAGGTCAGGTTAAAATTGGCATAAATGTTTTTTCCAAAATGTACATGACCGCCGCCAAAATTAGCGTGAAGAGGCGGTTCGATATAGCACCCCTCCCCGATTTCCGCAAACATTTCCTTTAGCAATGCCTCTCTTTTATCCAGCTCCGTAGGGCGCGTCATATTAAAATCGTAAAGCCTGTCCAGCTTTTTCAGCTGCTCTTTCATAATTTCCTCATCATTCGGCAGGTAAAGTTCCCCCGTGTGCAATTTATCCTTCATACTCATTTTACCAATTCTCCCCTTTTTTGGATTTCAGTTGATATTTATCATTATTATAACAGGAAACAAGCCTATTTACACTAAATTTTTCCACATAACCGCAAAAATACAAATTGTAAAATTAGCATTATTATGATAAAATATTTTCAGGAGGTAGATCTATGAATATGATAAGGCCTGTTTCTGATTTAAGAAACAATTTTACTGAAATATCAAAAATTGTACACGAGACAAAACAGCCCGTTTTTTTAACGAAGAACGGTTTTGGCGATATGGTTGTATTAAGTATGGAGGCTTATGAAAATTTACAGTTTGAAAGTGAAATCTATTCAAAACTGCAAGAAGCCGAACGGGAAGCCGAATATACAAAAACCCGCTTTTCTTCCAAAGATGTATGGAAAGCAATGAGGGAGGCTCTGGAAGAATAGATGTATGAAGTAAGTTTTCTTCCAATTGCTATGCAGGATGCGGTTGAAATCGTGCAGTATATAAAATGTGAACTTAAAAACACATCCGCTGCGGAAAAGTTTTCAAAAGACATACGAAAATCTGCAAAGGCTTTAGAGACTTTCCCTTATAAAAATTCTGCCTATTTCCCTGTCCGTAAATTAAAACATGAATACAGAAAACAAATTATTGGAAATTACATTATGTTTTATTGGGTAGATGAAGAAAAACGGAGCGTTACCATTGCCCGTATTATTTATGCCCGACGTAATTATGAAAAATTTCTTTGATTTTATATATAACCGAGGTGTCTTTATGATCATTCTACAACCTTCCGGCGGCCTATGCAACCGGATGCGGGTCATCAATTCCGGCTGGAAGCTGGCAAAAGAACGCCAGGAAAAGCTCCTGGTCCTGTGGCTTTGCACCCCGGAACTTAATTGCCCATTTGAATCATTGTTCCGCCCAGTGACGGAATTTAAAATTAAAAGCATACATTCCGTGGCAGATCCGCGCAAGCTCTTCTATCAGAAAACCGCCCGCAATTATCTTACCAACGATGAACTGCTGGCACACAGAAACGCAGACGGATGCCTGGATGCGGATTATGCGAAAAGCCTGCATGGAAACACCTATATTTTCACTTGGGAGTGGTTTTATCCTGCGGAGGACTATCACCTGTTCATCCCCACACAAAATCTTCAGACGCGCATCGACCGGATGACCGCGCATTTTGGCGATGCCTGCATCGGCATACACATCCGCCGCACCGACAATATGCCCGCCATAGGAAAAAGCTCTACAGATGCATTTCTATCCGCCATGCAACAGGCACTTGCCAAAAATCCCGACACTACTTTCTATCTGGCCACAGACGATATGACAGAAGAAATGCACCTCAGGGAAGTATTCCCCGGACGCATTCTTTCCAATCAGGAACGCTGCCTGAAAAGAGACAGCGTAGAAGGCATGCACGACGCCCTGTTAGATTTATACTGCCTTGCTGCAACGAGACAGATCATCGGCAGCTACTGCAGCTCTTTTACAGATATCGCGGCGGATATGGGCCGTATTCCAAAGACCATCGCCGGCGAATGACTAACCCGGAAAACAGATTCGGATACAAATCACTTCGTCGGCATAGGAAGCATCAATGCGTCCCCCCATCTGCTCTGTCAATACTTTTGCAATGGAAAGTCCCAATCCTGTGGATTTCCTTGCCGTCTCCACCGTGTAGAAGCGGTCAAATAACCTGGCCGCCTCTATCTCGTTTAACCCTGGTGCATGGTTTGAAAACTCTGCCGTTCCGTCTGCATGCAAAACAATCTTTAAATCCCCGTCACTGTACTTTATGGCATTATGGATCACATTCCCATAGATGCGCGATAAACAGGAACGATTCAGATAACGTAGTATCCTTTCTTCTGGAATGAAAATATCCGGCGTGATTCCTCTGCTGTTTAAAGCCGCGTAATAAGCGGAAACGCTTTCTTCCAATACTTCATTCAGAGAAAATACTTCATAGTCCGCCTGATCCGTAAAAGATACCGCCACCGAATAGGCCAGCAGCTCTTCCGTAAGCCGGCTTAACGCTTCCGTGCGTTCCTGTATGATCTTTAAGTAACGACAGGCGGCTTCTGATTTTTCTTCCTGCTCCAACAGCGACAGATAACCGCAGATCGCCGTAAGAGGCGTACGAAGATCGTGAGATATATTCGTGACCGCTTCTTTTAGCTGCAAATCCCCCTGTTCATAGCAGTGCCTTTTTTCCCTCAGTATACGAAGCTGCCCGTTCAGGCTTTCCGCCAGCTCACACAAACACCGGTCGCGGCTTGCAAGATCAATCAGCGTATTCGTATCTAATGTGAGTTTTTCGTCCAGCGCTTTTTTGATTTCCCGGGCTGATTTTCTCATTAAAATTATTTTTACGGACAGCAGCACGACTGTCAGAGACAAAACGCCCGCCAGTATCCATAGCCATACTCCCACGGGAAAATATCCTCCTAATTATAGTTCCGCTCCGCCCCTCCCACTACCCCGGCACTAGATTGACTTTCGTCCGCTTCGCTGTTATTTAATGTCTTTTTTCCGGAACAGACAGATTCCCGCCCCTGTGGTAGTCAGCACAATCAACAGCGAATACATGGGCAATCGGTATACATGTTCTATAAATAATCCTGCCGTCTGCAAAGACTGTCCTGTGGGCAGAAAATCATTTATAAAATCATATACTTCCCGCTTCCTACCTCTTAGATAGTAGGGATTGGGTGTTTTATCTTCCGGCGCGATCTCCTCCATCTCCTCACCATTGAAGGTATAGCCGTAGTCTTCATAATATTCCGGTTCGCTTAATCCGGCCCGGATATAACCGGACAGGCAGAACATCACCGTCATTCCGATAATACAGATGATCGCCGATACCGAACGGTTGTGAATCAGCATCCCAAACAGCGTATAAACAGCGGCATAAGCCATATAGGTAAATATACTGATCCCCAGCGCCGTCCATATAAGATGCAGGTTCGCCTCGTAAAAAAATCCCAGGAGCGGTATTCCCAAAAGACATGACGCAGCCATGCAGGACAGATTGAGCAAGAGAAGCACAGACATACTGAGGATCAGGCTGGACAAATAGACTTTATATCTTTTATGCCCAATGACCAGCTTGTTGCGGATCGTCCCGTCATTGTACTCTGTTCCGAGGAAAAAACTTAAGACTGCAGCCGCCAGAATCCCTATAACCCCGGACGCCTGAAAAAATATATCTTCTAACCGCATACGGGAATTATACATATGATTTATTTTATAAGCAAAAACTGCCATATACACACCGAAGAAAAAACTGATTCCCATCCCGATCCAGAATCCCCGGTTCTTTTTCAGACGCACAAACCCTGCAGATAATAGTCTACTCATTCCTTTCACCCCCCACCAGTCTAAGGTAATAGCTTTCCAAGCTCTCGTCTTTCTCATGCAGGGAAAGCACTTCACATTCCTCTTCCGTAAGGGAAAGTACAAGTCTGTTGATAGAAAACTCTCCAAATATATCGGCCTCCTGCGCGGACACAATGCTGTAGGAAAGTCCCATTGTGTCCAACACACGGACAAGCGTTTTCGTATCCGTCACTTTTGCCCTGACACATTTTCTGAAAGCGTTCTCCAGCTGCCCTGCGTCGATCTCCTTTACCATATGCCCCTGATCAATAAATCCATAATGCGTCGCCAGGCGGGACAGTTCATCCAGAATATGGCTGGAAATCAGCACGGTAATCTGTCGTTCTCTGTTGAGTTTCAGGATCAATTCACGCATCTCTACGATACCCTGGGGGTCCAGTCCGTTGGCAGGTTCATCCAGAACCAGAAAATCCGGATCACCCGCCAGCGCAACGGCTATACCAAGCCTCTGGCGCATACCCAGGGAGAAATCCTTTACTTTTTTCCTGCCGGTATCTTCAAGCCCCACCAAATGCAAAAGACCTGGTATGCTGCCAAAGGACGGAAGCCCCAGAATACGGTATTGTTCTTTTAAATTATCCGCCGCCGTCATATTCAAATAGACAGAAGGCGTCTCCACCACCGCCCCGACGCGTCTTTGTACCTTTGTGATCTCTTTGTTCGTATTTTCTGTCCCATACAGCGTATAACCGCCACAGGTAGGCTTTTGCAGGCCGCAGATCAGACGAATCAGCGTCGTCTTGCCTGCACCGTTTTTTCCCACAAAACCGTAGATTGCCCCTTTGGGGATATGCATGGACAGGTTATTCAGCGCTTTAAATTTTCCATATTGTTTGCCAAGCGCACTCGTAGTCAAAACATACTCCATTATACTCTTAACCTCCTGTTATAGTTCTGCATCTGCCGCTCATCATACCTTTCCGGCCATTAGCAGGCAGATACTGTTCTTCTTGTCAATGGATACTATAAAGGAAAAGAGTTAAGGATATGGTTAAGAAAACAGTTAAGAAATGATAAAGATTTTATGTTTCTTTCATCTTGAACCCGATGCCCCAGACTGCTTCAATATAGTCTTTCCCTGAAACGGCCCGAAGCTTTCGGCGCAGGTTGCTTATATGCACCTTTAGAGAACTTTCCATACAGTCAGGTGTATCTTCACTGACTCGGTCCAGAATCAAAGATTTGGTGACAACCTGGCCGGAATTTTGCATGAGCAGTTTTAATACGGCGTACTCAGTACGGGTCAGCTTCACCGGCTGCATGCACACATTCACCGTATGGGCGGCTGTGTCCATCCTGATCTCGTCAAATTCCAGCATAGCGGATGCATTGCCTAAAGAAACTTTTCTTAACTGCACTTCAATTCTGGCAAGCAGCTCTTTAATATCAAAGGGCTTTGTTACATAATCCGCTGCCCCATGAAGCAACAGCGCGACTTTTGTGTCCACATCCGCTCTGGCGCTGATCACGATAACCGGAATCCCCTCTAAACCGGGCAGCACTTTTTCCCCGTCAAGTCCGGGAAGCATCAAATCTAAAAGAGCAAGGTCCGGTCTGTCAGAAGACAATAAGAGAAGCGCTTCCGTGCCCGAATAGGCGCGCAGCACCCGATAACCCTCCCGCAAGAGCGTCTCTTCCAGCATATTTCCGATATTCAGGTCATCTTCTACGATCAGGATGGTTTTCATCATATTCTCCCGTCAAAATCTCCTTATGCGCCCTGGGCATATAAAAACAGGCAGGAAGCCTTTTCAAGCATTCCCGCCCTCCTGTTTACCATCTAAAACTCAAATACTGCAATCCCATATGGCGACAGCGGATAATCCAAATAAAATTTCTGGCTGTCGCATTCGCCTTTTTTCGCCTCGTAAATCTCCGGCTTTTCTCTTCCATTGCCGCCGAACTCTGGCGAATCGCCGTCTAAGATCAGCTTGTACTTTTTCTTTTTGGGTACGCCCACTCGGTAGTCTGCCCGTTCCATAGGCGTAAAATTCACTACAAAAAGCAGGTTCTTCCGCTTGGTTTTACTGTAACGGACGAAACTGAAAATACTGCGGAAACAGTCATCCGCGTTAATCCAGCCAAAACCGTCCCAACTGTCATCCTGCTCATAGAGGCAGCGATATTTTTTATACATATGAAGCAGAGCTTTGACAAAGTTCTGCATCTGCTTATGCCTGTCCTCTTTTAAGAGGAACCAGTCCAGCTCGCGGGCTTCGCTCCACTCCTGAAGCTGCGCGAACTCATTACCCATGAAAAGAAGCTTCTTACCCGGATGTCCGAACATAAACGCGTAACCGGCTCTCAAGTTCGCAAACTTGTCCTCCAGATAACCCGGCATCTTATTTAACATGGAGCATTTCAAGTGAACCACTTCGTCATGGGACAACACTAGAATATAATTCTCACTGCATGCATAACTCATGGCAAAGGTCATCTTGTTATGATTATCTTTCCTGAAATAAGGATCCAGCTTCATATATTCCAGGAAGTCGTTCATCCAGCCCATATTCCACTTAAAGGTAAAGCCAAGGCCATCCTCTTCCACATCTTTGGTTACACCCGGCCACGCGGTAGATTCCTCCGCGATAATCATGGAGCCGTCTTCTCTTCCCTTAATGATAGAATTTAAATGTCTGAAGAACCAGATCGCTTCCAGGTTCTGATTCCCGCCGTATTTATTGGCCAGCCACTGGCCGTCCTGCTTGCCATAGTCCAGATAGAGCATGGAAGCCACCGCGTCCACGCGCAGTCCGTCTACATGATAATGCTGAATCCAGTACAGCGCATTGGCAATCAGGAAATTGCGCACTTCATATTTTTCATAATTGAAGATTTTTGTACCCCAGTCCGGATGTTCGCCTTTACGGCTGTCCGGATGCTCAAACAACGGCGTTCCGTCAAAATTCGCCAGACCATAGCCGTCTCTCGGGAAATGCGCGGGCACCCAGTCTAAAATCACGCCGATATTGTGCTTGTGCAGATAATCAATCATATATTGAAAATCCGCCGGCGTGCCGTGGCGGGAGGTTGGTGCAAAATATCCTGTCACCTGGTAGCCCCAGGAACCGTCAAAAGGATGCTCGGCAATCCCCATAAGTTCCACATGAGTATAACCCATCTCTTTTACATATTTAGTCAGCTCTACGGCAAATTCACGATAATTATAATAGCCGTCTTCTTCCTCGTCATGGGGATGACGTCTCCAGGAACCCGGATGCACTTCATAGATGGACATGGCGGCTCTTGGACCGTCCCAGCTTTTGCGCTTCTCCATCCATTTTTCATCATGCCAGGTAAAGTGGTCTATATCAGCCACACGGGACGCGTTGCCAGGCCGCTTCTCTGCATAAAAGGCAAAGGGATCCGCTTTGTAAAGATATTCACCTGTCTTTGTCTCGATCAGGTATTTGTACATACATCCTTCTTCCAATGCCGGAATAAATACTTCATAGATCCCCAGCGGTTCTAAACGGGTCATCTCATATCCGTCTGTTCCCCAGCGATTGAACTCTCCGACTACGCGTACTCTCTTCGCATTGGGTGCCCAGACAGCAAAATAGACGCCTTTCTCGCCATCTTTTTCTGCCAGGTGAGCCCCGAGCTTCTTGTAGATCTCGTAATGGGTTCCCTGTCCGAAGAGATATTGATCCATGTCCGTGACTGCGCACCACGGACGTTCACTTGCCGCCGGTTTTGTTACTTTCTTACCCATAATGTTCCCCTCTGCCGACCGGAAACTGCCCAGCCGGTTTTCTATCAATAATACATTTATTTTACCACATCCGGCCGTATTTTTACAGTACCAAATATATAATTTTATACTTCTCTTTTATTCCCCAAGATATGCTTTTTTTACGGACTCGTCATTTAAAAGATCTTCTGCCTTTCCTGCCAGGACGATCTTCCCGGTTTCCAGCACATAGCCTCTGTCCGCGATCGAAAGCGCTTTTTTCGCGTTCTGTTCCACCAAAAGCACGGTGGTTCCGCCGGCGCTGACGCTTTTGATAATATCAAAAATCTCGTTTACAAAAATCGGCGACAGACCCATGGAAGGCTCGTCCATCAGAATAATCCTGGGCTTTGACATCAGCGCCCGCCCCATGGCCAGCATCTGCTGCTCGCCGCCTGAGAGCGTACCCGCAGGCTGGTTCTTTCTCTCTTTCAGTCTGGGAAACCGCTCATATACCATCTGAAGCGTCTCTTCGATCTCCCCTTTATCGCTTCTTGTGTAAGCGCCCATTTTAAGGTTCTGATATACGCTTAAAGACGCAAATACCCTTCTTCCTTCCGGCACCTGAGCAATACCGCAGGATACGATCTTATGCGCCGGAGTTCTTGTAATGTCTTTTCCTTCAAATGTAACCGTGCCGCTCTTGGGGGCAATCAATCCGGATATAGTATGAAGCGTCGTCGTCTTGCCTGCGCCGTTGGCGCCGATCAGCGCGATGACTTCTCCCTCGCCTACCTCAAAAGATATTCCTTTAATGGCCTGGATCACTCCGTAATAGACTTCCAGGTCCTTGATTTCAAGCATTGCCATACTATAACCTCCTATTCTCCCAGGTATGCCGTGATGACTTCCGGATTCTTAAGCACTTCGGAAGTCTCCCCATATGCCAATACCTGGCCGAAGTTTAAGACAGTCAGTTTCTCACAGATGCCGGACACCAGCTTCATATCATGTTCTATCAGCAAGATCGTCATCTTAAATTCATCCCGTACAAAACAGATCATATCCATTAATTCCTGCGTCTCATTGGGATTCATACCGGCAGCAGGTTCATCCAAGAGGAGTAGCTTGGGATTTGTGGCAAGAGCCCGGGCAATTTCCAGCCGTCTTTGCTTTCCGTAAGGCAAGTTAGAAGCCAAATACCCGGATTCTTCATCCAAGTCAAATACTTTCAGTATCTCCATAGCCCGCGCA
>CAJUMT010000074.1 GCA_910587495.1 uncultured Lachnospiraceae bacterium
ATCGGAATGGCAGCACCAACCGGCATGCCCGCCCGCATCATCATTGCCGCGCTAACGCCTGCAAACGCGGCCAGCGACCCGGCAGACAGATCCATATATCCCGCAATCAACAGTAAAGATTCCCCCACCGCAATCAGGCCTGTCAAAGACGCGGCGGTTAAAACATTGACCAGATTGGCAGACGTAAAGTAATTTCTGTTAAACGCTGTAAAGACAAAAATAACCGCAATCAGCGCAACAAAAATGCCAAAATTATCCGATTTAAAAATATTTTTAATTCCTTTACTCTCCTGCATTTTCTGCCTCCTTTGATAGATCACTCATCATCGCATAACTCAACACTAAAGATTCGGTCGCATTTTCCCGCATAACCTCGCCTCTGAGCCTCCCATCCTTCATAACAAGGATACGGTCGGACAATCCGATTACTTCCGTCAGCTCGGAAGAAATAAGAATTACGGCAACGCCTTTTTTGGCTGTTTCGCATATCATATGATAAATCTCCGCCTTCGCCCCTACATCAATTCCTTTGGTAGGCTCGTCAAATATTACAAGCTTAGGCTGAATTGCCATCCATCTGGCCAGGATCACTTTCTGCTGGTTGCCGCCTGACAAGTTGATCACTTTTTGTTCCGGCGAAGGCGTTTTAATAGAAAAGTCTTCGATCGCCTGCCGAATAAACGCCGACTCTTTCTTTTTATTTACAAATCCCGCTCTGGACAGTTTATGTAAAATACTTATTCCCGCGTTTTCTTTTACGCTGCGGATTAAGGCAAGTCCTTCTAACTTCCTGTCTTCCGGACAGTAAGCAACGCCCCGGTTCATGGCGTCTCTGGGGTTTAGGGGCCTGTAGCCCTGCCCGTTAAGCAGCATCTCCCCGCTCTTCATCCGGTCAGCGCCGAAAATTGCTTTGGCTGTCTCTGTCCTGCCGGCTCCGGCCAGGCCGGAAAGCCCGACGATCTCCCCTGCGCGTACATACAGGCTGACTTCTTTTATTTTGTCCGTACTGACATTTTTCATCTCCAATACAGTATCGCCGAACGCCTCGCTTCTCTCTAAATCATTAAAAACATCTCCCAGGTCCCGCCCGACCATAAGACGTATCAATTCCGGCTCGTTTGTCTCCTCGATCCTTTTGTCAGCAACAAACTTTCCGTCCTTAAACACAATCACCCTGTCGGCAATCTGAAACAGTTCATTCATTCGGTGGGATACATAAATAATCACTTTATTCATCTTTTTAAGTTTTTGAATAATTTTAAACAAAATGCTGACTTCCGCATCCGTAAGGGGAGCGGTCGGCTCGTCGAAGCAAATAATGTCTGCGTTTCTTATGTACGCTTTCATAATTTCCACCATCTGCTGATGCGCCACGGAAATATCCTTTACTTTTTGGAACGGACGGATCGGGAGGCCAAACTCATCTATAACCGTCTGTGTCTTTTGGTTTAATTTTTTAAAATCGATCATCCTGCCTTTTTTCGGCATATTTCCGATAAAAATATTTTCTGCAACGCTCAAAAATGGAGCCAGCTGTCTTTCCTGATAAATGACGCTGATGCCTGCGGCAATCGCTTCATTAGGAGAAGAAAAAGAAGCTTCTTTTCCGTCCACCCATATTTTCCCTTCCGTATGGCGATAATCCCCGTTGAGTATCTTTAAAAGCGTCGATTTTCCGGCACCGTTTTCTCCAAGAAAGGCAACTACTTCTCCTTTATCCGCGGAAAAGCTCATATGGTCCAGCGCTTTTACACCGGGAAACTCCATACTGATATTTTCAAATGCAAGATATGCTGACATGTTATTCCTCCTGCCTGTATGTATAATCTGATTATATCTGTCAAACCTTCTAAATAAAGTATACAATATTAACTATTTCTTATAAAATATTACACATTTTATCAAATCCTGATATAATGATCCAATGTCTTCCGTTTTTTACACAATTGTCTTTTTTTATTTCCGTTTATTGAAAGCATGAACGAAACAGATGAGGTATTCTTCCATTATGACATCCACACTTACCGACACGCTCATACGACTGGCGTCCGATCCCAGAACCCGGTTTTCGGTGCGCAACGCAAGACGGGTTCGTTTTCCATCAAGTTACCAGTTCCATACCCATCAGCATCCTGAAACAGAGATTAATTACCTGGCCAGCGGTGTCTGCGTTATGGGCATAGGCAGTCAATTTATTACATTGAAACAAGGGGACTGTATCTTGATTTATCCCGGGCAGAAGCATTCTTTTATAGGAGACATCCATAAACCGTCCGGACTCGTGCAGGTCGAATATCAGGCCTTACCAGACGCAGGACTGCTGAACTGCCTTCCTGTTTTTTCACAGCCCGCAGGCTATATAAGGTTAAGCGCCTGCCAGCACCTGGAGGTTCATCTGGAGCAAATCTGCAAATGCTGCAGGGATACTGCCTCCGAATGGACCGAGCTTAAGAACAACTATTTATTTTTTCAGCTTTTTATTGAGCTGTGCCAATGCTATGAGCGTTCCCTGACAACACAAACGTCCGACGGCTGCCATAAGATCACAGAACTCATCGCCTATATTAATGAAGCCTATGACCAGGACTTGAATATCGAAGCGTTAAGCCAACATTTCGGACTCAGCTCCCGCTATGTAAGGCAATATTTCCAAAAGGAGATGGGGATGAAATGCTCTCAGTATATTACAATGCTGCGGCTTAATAAAGCGAAAGAGCTTTTATGGCATACGGACAAAACGATCACGGAGATTGCATTGCTGGCCGGTTTTAACAGTTCCCAGTATTTTAGCAAAGTCTTCTTTTCTTTTACAAAAATGACTCCTACCAGCTACCGGAATATCTGGCATGAAAATCTCCCAGATTCTGGGAACTTGGGAGGGGAGTTGTAAAACACAAACGGAGGAAAAACAAATGACAAAACGTGAAAATCTATTAAGAGCTTTAAGACGGGAAGAGCCTGCATATGTTCCCATTGATTTTGACTTATGCCCGTCTTTAAACGAAACATTTAAGAGCCGCACCGGCGCTTCCGATTTCCGCGAATATTATGATTTTCCCTACAGATATGTGGAGATCAACCCTACCCGGCATCCCTGCGATTACAGCCGCTATTATACGGATGTCCGGGAAAAAATCTCCCCGATCTCCTGGAATCCGGAATGGGGCGTCATGGGTATCACCGGCTCCCTCGCACATTTTCAGGAAATGCTGCACCCTATGCAGAATTTTACCTCTGTGCAGGAGATTAAGGATTATCCGTTCCCTGATTTTGAGGCAGATTACCGATGGAAAGGAGTCGAGGAACGAAACAGACAAATCATAGAAGCCGGCTATGCTACTGTCGCTTTTATGCAGATGACCCTTTTTGAACTGGCGTGGTATCTTCGGGGAATGGAAACTTTTATGCTGGATTTCTATGAAAACCCGGAATTGAATGAGGCGTTGTTGGACAGGATTACTGAACTCCGGGTGAAAATGGCGCAAAAATATGCCGCCGCAAATACCGATATCCTGATGTTGGGCGACGATGTTTCGACACAAAAAGACATGATGATGAGTCCGCAGCTCTATCGCACACACTTTAAACCCCGCCTGGCGAAAATTATCCGCGCAGCCAAAGAAATCAAACCGGATATTTTGATTTTTTACCATGGAGACGGTAATCTGGAACGAATCATCCCTGACTTGATTGAAGCAGGCGTAGATGTCTTAAATCCGGTTCAGCCTGAATGCGTGAATCCGTTCCGGCTAAAAGAGCTTTATGGAGACCGCCTGTCTTTCTGGGGATGTATCGGCACGCAGACTACCATGCCTTTTGGTACGAAAGAAGAGATCTATCAGATATGCAAAGAACTGATCCAGAAGGTCGGAAAAATCGGCGGACTGGTACTTGCTCCTACACATGTACTGGAGCCGGAAGTTCCTTATGAAAATCTGGAAGCTTTTTTGCAGGCAGCCCATGAATTTGGCCAATACCAGCCTTAGGCATCTTTTTGTTAATATTTTATAAGAACAAGTTAATATCGTGCATTTTTCTTCCAGTCTCCTCTGTATATAATGGTCTAAAAATCCATTACGAGGAGGAAACATATGAATTCGAGAGAACGCCTTATGGCCGCGCTAAACCATCAGCAGACAGACAGGCCTCCGATTGACCTGGGCGCCACCGGCCAGACGGGAATCAGCGCAAGTACTCTATATCGGCTGCGGCAGGAATTGGGGCTGAAAGAACAAAGAATCCGTATTATAGAGCCCGCACAGATGTTAGGGGAAGTGGAAGACGATGTATTGAAGGCGCTGCAGGTAGATGTGATCGGCCTGTGGAATCTGACTAATTTTTATGGTTATAAAAATGAAGGCTGGAAACCCTTCCAGATGGAAGACGGCACGCCTGTCTTTATGGGGGCGGGTTTTGCATATGATAAAGACAAAAATGGGACTTTATGGGTATATCCACAAGGGGACCGCACCGCCGAATACAGCGCAATGATGCCGAAAAACGGTTCTTTTTTCGATGCGGCTCCCCGCGCGGCTTTTGACATGGAACTGGATGAAGAAGAACTGACGCCTCTTGAAGATTTCAAAGACGATTTCTCCGTCGCCACCGATGAAGAGGCGCGGTACTGGGAAAACCGTTCTGTTACACTATATCAGAACACCGAATATGGAATTGTAGGGCTTTTGGGAGGCGCGGGACTTGGCGACGCCGCCATGGTTCCCGGTCCTTTTATCAAACACCCAAAAGGAATCCGCCGCGTGGACGACTGGCTGCTTGCCCACATACTCTACCCTGAATATATCCGTGAAATCTTTCGTTATCAGACTGACATCATGCTTAAAAATCTGGAAATCTACAGGCAGGCTGTTGGAGACCGGATTCAGGTCATCTGGATCTCAGGCACCGACTTTGGCAGTCAGAGAGATCTGATGCTTGGAAAAGAGATTTTCCGTGATCTGTACAAACCGTTTTATAAAGAAATCAACGACTGGGTACACAAGCATACAAAATGGAAAACTTTCTATCATACATGCGGCGCTGTCTATGACTTGCTGGATGACTTTGCCGAAATGGGGCTGGATTGCTTAAATCCGCTGCAGCTTTCCGCAAATGGAATGGATGCCCGAAAAATCAAGGAAAAATATGGCGATACTTTTGTCTTTTGGGGCGGAGGCGTAGATACCCAAAACCTGCTTCCCTTTGGAACCCCGGATGAAGTGCAAAAGCAAGTCCGGGAACGTATAGATATCCTTGGAAAAAACGGCGGTTTTGTGTTCAATACAATCCACAATATCGTAGCAAATGTTCCTGCTAAAAACCTGACGGCCATGTACGAAGAAGCACTGAAAACGCCCGGTTATATTCACTCTCTATAAGTATACTAAAAGAGCTGTACATGGACGGTTCCATGCACAGCTCCTTTTTAATATCCTATCCCCTGCTCATTTTTCACCAGTTTGACAATCCGGCTGGTGCCTAAGCGGTCCGCACCCAGAACCAGGAATTTTTCCGCGTCCTCCATGGAGGAAATACCGCCTGCCGCTTTCATCTTGACTCCTTTTCCAATATGTTCGGAGAACAGTTTAATGTCCTCGAATGTGGCGCCTGCTTTGGAAAATCCTGTTGAAGTCTTGATATAATCCGCACCCGCGTTTGTCACTGCCTGGCACATCTTTATCTTTTCCTCGTCCGTTAAAAGGCAGGTTTCAATAATCACTTTTAAAATTTTATCCCCGCAGGCCTTTTTCAGCGTGCGTATTTCTTCTTCAACGAGATCAAACTTTCCATCTTTTGCCCAACCGATATTGATGACCATATCGATCTCGTCCGCACCGTTTTGCAATGCGTCTTTGGTTTCAAATTCTTTCGCCGCCGTAGTCATATATCCATTGGGAAATCCGATCACCGTGCAGACTGCCATCCGATCCTTTACATATGCTTTCACCTGTTTTACATAGCTGGGCGGAATGCATACTGACGCCGTACCGTACTGCATTGCGTCGTCGCAGATCTGACGGATCTCTTCCCAGGTGGCAGTCTGTGTTAATAAAGTATGGTCTACATGTGTTAAAATTTCTTTTACTTCCATAAAAACAATACTCCTGTATCTGTTATTTTTATAATTAAATGATAATAATGTCTTCGAAACCGTATCCTTTTAAAATATCCGCCAGGCTTTTAAGATACTCCTGACTGGGTATTTCATAACCTGCGTATTCCTCGCGTACCCCCATGGGCCTGTAAGCGATCACTTTTATCCTGAATTTGTGTGTTGACAAATAAGGCGCAAGGAATCTCCCCATATCCTGTATACTCTTTTTGGTATTATATAAATCCGGAACAATGACCGCGCGCACTTCATAGAGTTTATCATTTTTGGCCAGATAGGCCGCGTTGGCAAGCACAACGTCGTTCGGAGCGCCTGTTACTGTTTTATGCTCTTCGCAGTCAAATGCTTTAATATCCAGCATAACACCATCCGTCACTTCCATCAGCCCAGGATACTCCCAAAAGGGAACAGTTCCGTTGCTGTCAATCAGTGTCGTCAGCCCGTCGGCCCTGGCCAGACGGAATAATTCTGTCAGGAAATCCGGCCAGAGCATACACTCGCCGCCGGATACGGAAATTCCTCTGATAAATGGAATTTGCTTTTTTACCCGGGCATAAGTTTCCCCGGGCGTAAGCCTTTCGGTTCTGGGAGAGCTGTCGTGAGGGCAAACATGGATGCAAGTGTCGCACTGTACACATTTTTTAGCGTCATAAAGGACGCTGCCCTGCTCCATAGACAAAGCTCCCTCGGGACAGCTCGCTATGCAGACGCCGCAGTCTGTACATAGACCGCGGGTCTCCGGATTGTGACAATATTTGCAGTCAATATTACAGCCCTGCAAAAAGACTGCCGTCCGGTTGCCGGGGCCGTCCACGCTGCTGAAAGGGATGATCTTATTCACCGTAGCTTTCGTCATTGTTCCTCCTACGCCAGATTTTCCGGACCGAATCCCAATGGCAGCAATTCTTTTAATGTATATATTTTATAGTCTTCCCTGCCTACAGCCAGGATAATCTTAAATTCTTCCGGATTACAAAACTCCATCATCACCTGGCGGCATACGCCGCAGGGCGGCGTGTATTCCGTCAGCCTGCCTTCCGGACCGCCCACCACACAGATCGCCGCAAATTCCCGCACGCCCTCGCTGACCGCTTTGAAAAACGCTGTACGCTCCGCGCAGTTAGACGGCGTATAAGCGGCATTCTCGATGTTGCACCCTTTGTAGACAGTCCCGTCTTTTGCAAGAAGCGCCGCGCCCACATGAAAATGAGAGTAGGGTACATAAGCCCGGGAAAGCTGCTCTATGGCAATATCAATCAATCTTTGTATCTGCGCCTTATCCATCACAGTTCTCCTGATCTTCTTTTATAAGTTTCTTAAGCGCTTCTACCGCTGCCCGGATTGCCTTATCCGTATCGTGAACCACCGGATTATTCAGTCCCTGAAGCGCCCGTTCCTGGTTCGCCACTACTAAAAAGACAGACCCCACGCGCACACGCAGCGTGCTGGCAACAATAAACAGCGCCGCCGATTCCATCTCGGAAGCAAGGCAGCCCAGGCGTTTCCAGGCTTCCCATTTGTTCAGCAGTTCATAACTGACCGGCTTAATTTCCGGGGCGTGCTGGCCATAAAACGAATCTTTACACTGCACCACACCCACATGATATCTGTTTCCCAATTCTTTTGAAGCCTTGATCAGCGCATTGGTAATACCGATATCCGCTACTGCCGGAAATTCTATAGGTGCGTACTCCCGGCTCGTTCCTTCCATCCGAATGGCGCCGCTGGCGATGACGATATCGCCGCTTTCCACATTAAGCTGCATACCGCCGCAGGTGCCGACCCGGATAAAGGTGTCTGCCCCCGCTTTCACCAGTTCTTCCATGGCAATAGAAGCGGAAGGGCCTCCGATTCCGGTGGATGTGACGCTGACTTTTACGTCGTTTAAATAACCTGTATAGGTCACATATTCCCGGCTGTCAGCCACCAGGGAAGCATTGTCAAAATAGGCCGCGATCTTGGCGCACCGTTTGGGATCTCCCGGCAGGAGTACATATCTTCCCACATCGCCCTCGCCTACCTGAATATGATATTGTTTGTCTGGATTCTCTGAATAATTTAACATATTTTAGTTCCACTCCATCCCTCCCAGCGCCCGGGTACTAGATCTATTTCCTACCGCCTGACGGCGTCCGCTCATTGATCTGGGCGCTGTACGGGATTCCGTTGTTTTTTAGTTTTTTAATTATTTAGACTTTACAAATATTTTTCCGTTGGCCGCCGGGGTATGAGCCTTACCTACGAACAGCACCAGCGCCAGGATCGTCACGATATAGGGAATCATGGAGATCAGATTCGGCGATATGGTATTGCTCTGTCCTGCCAGCGTCTTGATTCCGCTGCATAAGCCGAATAAAAGACACGCCTTCACGGCTCCTTCCGGCGAAAATTTACCAAAAATGACTGCCGCAATGGCAATAAAGCCCTGCCCCACAATCACGCTGGGACGAAACTGATTAATTGTTGCCAGCGTCACGAAAGCACCTCCGAGGCCTGCAAGGAATCCCGATAAGATCACACAAATATAACGTACTTTATACACATCAATACCCAGAGATTCACAGGCTTCCGGATGCTCTCCCACCGCCCGCAGATGCGAGCCGAAACGAGTCTTATAAAACACGAACCAGCACACAAAAGCCAGCACAAATACCAGGTAGGCTACCGAATACACATTCAGCACATTACTAAAGAAAGAACCTGCCGGGAACACACCCTCAAAAAGCTTGGGCAGTTTACAGCTTGGATCCATGGCCGGCGTATCCGATGAATTGTTGAACATGGCTTTGCACAAGAATACCGCAAGACCAGGCCCAAGGAAATTGATGGCCGTACCGGCGATGGTCTGATCCGCATGGAAGGACACACAGGCAATGGCATGAATCAGTCCGAACAATGCGCCTGCAAGACCCGCACAGAAGAATGCCAGCCATCCGTTTCCGGTAGTCAGCCCCATAACCGCGCCTGTAAACGCGCCGATCGTCATCATACCCTCAATGCCGATATTGACCACGCCGCTTCGCTCGGAAAAGCAGGAGCCAAGAGCTGCCAACAGAAGGGGCGGGGTCGCGATCAGGGTCGCGTTGATCAAAAGTCCCAGATTTTTAATGATCACATCCATTCTATTTTCCCTCCTTCTTTTTTATGATGCTTCCAAACAGAACGCGGAAAATCTGCGAGACAGCGATAAACAGAATTACACAGCCCATGATGATATCCACCACTTCTGACGGCGCTTTCACTATACTGAGCTTGGATCCGCCGTATTTCATAGCCCCATAGAAAAGTCCCGCGAAAATACATCCGATCGGGCTTGAAGAGCCGATCAGCGCTACTGTAATTCCCTCAAATCCAAAACCCTCCTGTCCCGCGAACTGGCTTAACCTGCCGGACATACCAAGGATCTGTACGGCTCCGCCCAGCCCGGCCAATGCCCCGGAGATGCCAAGAGCCGTCAGGATAGAAGCATCCGCGTTAATGCCGGCATACAAAGCGCCGCTATTGTTAAACCCTACTGCTTTTAATTTATATCCAAGGGTCGTTTTTTCAATGATCACCCATATAAAAACCGCCGCCGCAATTGCCAGCACAATTCCCCAGTTGGCAGCACTGCAGTCTAACAAATTCCTTAACCCTTCCGGGAAGAGAAGCCTTGAGGACGCCAGCACATCTTTGGTAGCCTCTCCGCCGCCTTCTTTATGGATCACTTCCAGATTCACTACATAATTAGACAGATAGAAGGCGATCCAGTTAAACATAATAAAAGATAATACTTCATGAATCCCTCTTTTTACTTTTAATATGCCTACAATCAAAGACCAGATGCCTCCTGCCAGCGCCGCGGCAATCACACACAGTGGGACATGGATCCACATGGGAAGATCCAGAAGAATACCTAACGAGCAGGCCGTTAACGCTCCCACCACAAATTGCCCTTCAGCACCGATATTAAAGACGCCTGTCCGGAAGGAAAACGCCACACTAAGACCCGTAAAAATCAAAGGGCTGGCATATGTCAGCGTCCATATAAGATATTTGGGTTTTCCAAATACACTGCTGATCAGTTTTCCGTACGCTACCGCCGGACTGATTCCCGCGATCATCAAAAAAACAGCACCTATGATAAAGCCCACCACGATGGCGATCATAGTGTAGAATACATTACTGTCCAGGATACTTTTTTTCTTATTCATCCTTTTTACCTCCCGCCATCATAAATCCAAGCTCTTTCTCATCCGCGTCTTTTCCCGCAACGCTTCCTGTGATTTGTCCATCAAAAATAACCTCAATCCGGTCTGACAGGCTCATAATCTCATCCAGCTCAAATGAAACCAGAAGAACCGCCCGATTCTTATTTCTCTGCTCTACCAGATATTTATGAACAAATTCTATGGCGCCCACATCCAGTCCGCGGGTAGGATTGACCGCAATCAGAAGATCCTTGTCATTGGTCACTTCCCGGGCAATGATGACTTTCTGCTGATTTCCTCCTGACAATGTTCCGGCAGGAGCGCCCTCGCTGCCTCTGGGCCTTATATCAAATTTATCCGCCAGCTCTATAGCATGTTCTCTGATTGCTTTTCGGTTAAGGATGCCTTTAGAAGAATAAGGTTCTTCCTCAAAATGCTGAAGGATCAGATTATCCTCATTGGAAAAATCCAGGATCAGGCCGTGTTTTTGCCGGTCCGCAGGAATACTGGATATACCGCTTTCAAATGTTTCCCTGGGCGTTTTGTTAAAGACATCCTTTCCAAGAATTTTCACTTCCCCTGATTCTGCTTTACGAAGTCCGGTCAGCACTTCCACAAGCTCTGTCTGCCCGTTGCCGTCTACGCCTGCCAGGCCTACAATTTCGCCCCTTCGTACGCTTAAATTAAGGCCTCTTACTATCTCCACATCCCGATAATCCTTCGCACGGATGCCTTTTACTTCCAACACGGTTTCCCCGGGCGTCATCTCTTTTTTCTCTACCTTAAAGTTCACATCCCGGCCCACCATCATGGCTGCCAGTTCATTTTCATTCACTTCGTCCACTTTTACGGTGCGGATATATTTTCCCTGGCGGATAATCGTGCAGCAGGCCGCACAGGCCGTGATCTCTTTCAGTTTATGCGTGATCAAAATTACACTTTTGCCGTCAGCCGTCAGATTTTCAATGATCTCCATCAGGCCTTCGATCTCCTGCGGCGTCAACGACGCTGTCGGCTCGTCCAAAATCAGTGTATCGGCTCCCCGGTAAAGGACTTTTAAAATCTCAACTCTCTGCTGCATACCTACAGATATGTCTTCTACTTTTGCATCCGGATCTACTTTCATGCCGTAACGCTCCGAAAGCTCCAGCACTTTTTCTTTAGCCGTTTTATGGTCTACGACCAGGCCTTTGACCGGCTCCACTCCCAGTATAATATTATCCGCCACGCTGAACGGCTGGATCAGCATAAAATGCTGATGAACCATGCCTATGCCAATATCAATGGCGTCTTTGGGACTTGAAAACTGGACTTCTTTTCCATTAATCAAAATCTGCCCGCTGGTAGGCTTGTACAGGCCGCAAAGTACGTTCATCATAGTACTCTTGCCGGCGCCATTCTCACCTAAGATCGCATGCACTTCTCCCTTATGCACTGTCAGGTTAATGTGGTCGTTGGCAGTGAAATCTCCGAATTTTTTCACGATGTCTTTCATGCAGACCACTACCTGGCTTTCATCCATATGGCTTACTTTTCCCACTCCCCTACCTCCTATTATAGTTCCGCTGTTTATAGTTCCGCTGTTTTTATAAAAAAACGGACGTCAGGACCGCTTTCGTCCTCTGCATGCAAAAGCTATCCTGGCGTCCGTTCTGTGTTATTTTCGGGCAGTCATATTCAACGAACTTTACGCTCCAGAATATGCCCGTTTTTAGACGCCCCAAGTCCCAGCGCCGTGGTATTCTGGAGTACTGCCCGGCCACTGTCTAATTTTTCCATTTCCGAGCGTTTCACCAAATATCCGGTTACACGGATCACGTCGCTGTCGCTGGAATAAAAAGACAGATACCGCAAATCTTTTTTAAACGCGCCTTTAATAATGTCCAGCACATATTCCGGATTTTTATGTACTGTCAGGTCAATGGGGAAAATATCCCCGGTTCCCGACGGAAAATATTTGTGAAAACGACTTAAAACCAAAAGCTGGTCAATCAGTTCTTCCGGTTCCTCTCCAATGGGAATCCTGGTTCCCGGCGTCACATGCATGTCTTCTGCCAGTCCCACCTGGGCATGTAAAAGGAAATGCCCGCCGGTCACTTCGCAGTATGGATTCACATGATGATCATTAAAATCTTTTATAATATCCATGATCTCCACGCCAAGATCATTGGCATAATCGTCATGGCCGAATCTGCCTTCTTTTCCTTCTTTTTCAAGCAAAAGATTTACGCAGTCCGCAAGCCCCACCAGACCAAACATGGCCGTAAAGCGTTCTCTTTTGATAAAACCTTCTTTTACCAGAAAATGGTTCTCAAAAAATCCGCTCTCTTCCACCTCAAAACGAATCCTGGCATCCATATAGCGCGCCATAATATCCATCACATAAGGCAGTTCTTTCTCTTTAAAGTCCTGTATATTTTTCGCCCGTTTAGCAATATTACCGAGAATCAGGCGGCAGAGCGTGTATGAACCCCCGCCCAAAGGCAAACCATTATAGCAGCTTGCCACTACATAATCTTCCGTCAGCTCGCCGCTGAACATAGGATGATTGGCAAAGCTGGGTTTTGCGCTGTGAAGCGCACAATGAACTGCCTTCAGGGCAAAAGCGTCATCGGTGACGCCTTCTTCATATTTCATGGTCAGATTGGGTACCGCGTGTTCCAGCTCACTCTCCACTTCCAGAAGAAGCCTTCCCGCCTTGGTGGCTTTCGGGCCGATATTGGCATGGGAGAAAGAGTCCAGGATCGTACGATCCATATGAATCATGAACATTTTCAAAAGCTTTTTTGCCTGTTCTTCCTCTACCGTATCAATAAAAGGTTCCAAAAGCTCGTCAAGCTGCCCCACATAAACCGGATAATTGGTTACACTGGGTACATGCTTGTAGAATATAAGCAGACTGTTCAGCGCCTCGTACAGATCAGACGGAGGCGGAAGCTGCAGAAAACTGCAGCCTTCCTTCATGAATTTTCCATAATCCGGCGCAATATAACGGGGGCGCACCGGGGCGTGACCCTCGGAAAGATCGCAAATACACTGGGTTTCAATGTCTGCATATAAAAGTTCATCCAGACCTTCTGGGAGATCCAGTACTTCCATCAGAGAATCTGCCTGGCATGCCAGGTTCGTAAGCTTCTGCTCATGGGTCAGAACGGGACTCTTAATAATGTCCAGGATGCGCTCCCTGGTCTCATTGACACGTTCCATGGATATATCTCTCATTATAGCTCCTCCGATTATAGTTCCGCTACAGCCCTCTCAGCACCCGGTACTAGAACAACTCCCGACCGCCTGACGGCGTCGCTCATTGTTCTGGGCGCTGTTCGGGCTTCCGCTGATTATAGTTCCGCTGATTAATAATATTAATCTAACTCGTATACGTCGCCATACGCCGCTTCAAACTCTTCCTTGGTGGAAGGAACGGTTACTTCGCCGCTGATGATCTTTGCTTTTACTTCATCCACTGCCGTAATCACTTCGTCTGTAAGAAGATCCTGCGTCGGCGCGATGTCTACGCCGCCTGCTGCCAGGTCATAAGTGTGAATACCGCTCTCAAGGCTTCCTGAAATCAGCGCTTCTACTGTGTCAAATACCGCATTGTCCACTCTCTTCATGGCGGATGTGATCACGGTTTCCGGCGCTTTGCTGGACTGGTCGCTGTCCACGCCGATGGCATATACGCCGGCCTCCTGGCAAGCCTCGATGACGCCAAGGCCGGTAGCTCCTGCCGCATGGAAAACAATGTCCGCGCCGTTAGTAATCGCTGTATTGGCATTGGTCTTACCGGTTGCAGAATCCGCGAAGGAGTTTGCATTAAACTGCTGGATCTTCACATCCGGATTCGCGTCCAGAGCACCCGCACAGTAACCATAACCGAACAGGTTCATATTGTCATTGGCCATACCGATGACAAAACCAATATTATCTGTCTCGGTCATAAGACCTGCCACATATCCTACCAGATAAGAAGCCTGCTCCTGTCTGAACATCAGGCAGGTTACATTATCCAGTTCAATCGTCGCGTCGTCGATAATTGCAAATTTGATATCCGGGTGCGCTTCTGCCGCTGTCCTGGTAGCGTCAGCCAGCATATATCCGACACTGATAATCAGGTCATACTCTTCATCGACAAAAGTCTCTATATTAGGAACATAATCCGCGTCTGTGGAAGACTCCAGGTAGTTTGCTTCTACACCCAGCTCGTCCATGGCTTTCTGAAGGCCCTCCCATGAGGACTGGTTGAAAGAACCGTCGTTTACGCCGCCCACGTCGGTGATCAGGCCTACTTTAAACTCTTTTCCTGCGGAAGGCGTCTCCGTCTGCTCTCCTGTTTCTTCCGCAGGAGCCTCTGTCCCTGCATCCGCAGCCGGTTCATTCGTATCGGATGCACCGCCGTCAGAAGAATTTCCTCCGCATGCAGTCATAGATACTGCCATTACTGCGGACA
>CAJUMT010000075.1 GCA_910587495.1 uncultured Lachnospiraceae bacterium
AATAAAAAATAACACAAAAGAATTCCGGTCATAGGGATATTTATGCCTGAAATGGGTACACTTAAGGCAAAGGAGGTTCCCTTTATGACTGGAATTTTTATTGCGCTGATTTCAGGCGCCCTGATGAGCCTTCAGGGCGTTTTTAACACAGAGGTAACAAAGCAGAGCAGTATGTGGGTATCCGCTTCCTGGGTGCAGTTTTCCGCCCTTGCGACCTGTCTTGTGATCTGGGCGGCCTTTGACAGGAGCAGCTTTATGGCGCTTTTGAAAGTAAATCCTAAATATATGATGTTAGGAGGCGTCTTCGGCGCGTTTATAACCTATACGGTCATCCAGAGTATGTCTGTCTTAGGACCGGCAAAGGCGACCATGCTGATTGTCATAGCACAGCTTACTGTATCCTGGGTGGTGGAACTGTTCGGCATGTTCGGTCTTGACAAAAGCGCTTTTTCCTGGAGAAAGTGTATCGGCCTTTTCATTGCGGCGGCAGGCGTTATCCTTTTTGAATGGGAAACTTAAGAAAAGTTTAGATAGATTGCTCTTGTTTTTCCATTCCAAGTCCGCTACAATAAGTATAAGGCATAAAAGGCTTTTCTTCTGGAAGGAGAAAAGCATGAAGAAGCAAAAATGTATCAGGATGGCTATGTACGCCGTGTATATTTTTCTCTGCTGTTGTCTGACGGGCTGCAGTTTTTCTTTTTGCGGTCTTAAGGCCGGGGGAGAGGAAGAACTGGTCTTTTCCTGCAAAGAAGAGCTGTCTAACAAAAGTCAGGAGCAGGCAGAAGAACTTGCGGCAAAGACAGAAGAAACGTCGGCAGAAGCTGCGGATCAGTCTGCGGATGAAGCAGGAGAAGACCATGCGGTTTTAGACGGGGGAAAAGTAAATGTAAATACTGCAGGTCTGGAGGAACTGACAGCGCTTAACGGGATCGGAGAGGGTCGTGCCAAAGCGATCCTTGAGTACCGTGATCAAAACGGGCCGTTTGCCAAAGCCGAAGATATTATGCTGGTTTCCGGGATTAAGGAAGGCATATTTTCTAAAATAAAAGATCAGATAACAGTTCATTGAGGTGAAAAATGGGACAGAAAGTATTGGTGGTTGACGATGAAAAACTGATTGTGAAGGGGATACGGTTCAGTCTGGAGCAGGACGGCATGGAAGTGGACTGCGCTTATGACGGAGAAGAAGCCCTTCGGATGATACAGGAGAAAGAATATGATATTATTCTTCTGGATGTTATGTTGCCGAAGCTGACAGGTTTTGAAGTGTGTCAGCAGCTCAGAGAATTTTCCAGCGTTCCTGTGGTCATGCTGACGGCTAAAGGAGACGATATGGACAAGATCCTGGGCCTTGAGTATGGTGCAGACGATTATATTACCAAGCCTTTCAATATCCTGGAAGTAAAAGCGCGGATCAAAGCGATTATGCGCCGGACAAAAAGAAAAACTCCGGAAAAAGAGACGCGGAAAGTTGTGGATAAAGGAGATCTTCACCTGGACTGCGAAAGCCGCAGACTGAATATTGCAGGCAGGGAGATTAACCTTACTGCCAAAGAATTTGACCTGCTAGAGCTGATGGCTTTAACCCCCAATAAAGTGTACAGCAGGGATCATCTTTTGAACGCCGTATGGGGCTATGATTACCCCGGCGATGTACGCACGGTGGATGTGCATATCCGCAGGCTTCGCGAAAAGATCGAACAGAATCCAAGCGAACCCAAATATGTACATACAAAATGGGGTGTAGGGTACTACTTCAATGTTTAAAATGAATGAATATACGAAGTTTTTGCCGAAAAATCCGTTTTTTCGCAGCATGAATTTTCGGATCATGGTATTTTTATTCCTGATCGGAACGGTTCCTTTAACGGTTTTTTCCATGATGGTGATGGTTTCTTATGAAAGCCAGTCGTTAACCAGACTTGGAAACGATGTGTCCAACCAGGGACAGATCCTGGCCACGCAGATTGGGGCCGCGGGATATCTGGAGAATCAGGACAATGAGACGCTGGCCGGAGAGCTGATGCAGATGGCGACTTTGTATGACGGAAGAATCATATTGATCGACCAGAACTTAAGGATTGTGGAGGATACATATGGTCTGGAGACGGACCGTACGATGGTGTCTGAAGAAGTGATCAAATGTTTTAAAGGCGAAAGTACAGGGCATCATGTGAGCGGTCGTTTTATAGAGCTGATTGTTCCGATTATGTCCGGCGAGGACGCGGGCAAGACGATTATAGGCGCGATTTTAGTGAGCGCATCCACGGACAGTCTGCGGGGCAAATTAGAAGAGCTTCGGACTTCTGCGGAGATTTGGCTGGTCAGTATCAGCATCAGCGTGCTTGCGCTGGCAATTCTTTTATCCAACTGGCTGGTCAGGCCGCTGCGCCATATGAACAAATCCATCGGCGGTTTAGTGGAAGGCGCTCTGGACGGAGATCTGGATATTCATGACTGTACGGAGACAGAAAATATATCTAATACCTTTAACAGCCTGTTGGCCAAGCTTCGCCTGATGGAAGAATCCAGACAGGAGTTTGTGGCCAATGTGTCGCACGAGTTAAAGACGCCGCTGGCATCTATGAAAGTGCTGGCAGATTCTCTTTTGATGCAGGAAAATACGCCGGTGGAACTGTATCAGGAATTTATGCAGGATATCGCGGAAGAGATTGACCGTGAGAATCTGATTATTTCCGATCTTTTGACGTTGGTGAAGATGGACCGCAAGGCGGTGGAATTGAATGTGGCAGTAGTGGATATCAATGAATTTCTGGAACAGATATTAAAGCGTCTGCGCCCCATTGCGGAGGTATCCAATATAGAGATTGTATTTGAGAGTAATCGAAGCGTCAGCGCGGAGATTGACACTACAAAACTTTCTCTGGCCTTTTCCAATCTGGTAGAAAATGCGATTAAGTACAATGTGGAAAACGGCTGGGTCAGAGTGTCCCTGGATGCTGACCATAAATTTTTCTATGTCAAAGTAAGTGATTCGGGCATAGGGATTCCGGAAGAATCGCTGGACTATATTTTTGAGCGCTTTTATCGTGTGGACAAATCCCATTCCCGGGAAATTGGAGGAACCGGTCTGGGCCTTGCCATTGCCAGAGGGGCGATCGTCGCTCACAGAGGGGCAATCAAGGTGCAGAGTTCCCTGGAAGAAGGGACGATATTTACGGTTCGGATTCCTCTTAAGTATATTGCGTAAGGGGGAATCCAGATGGAAAGATTATTTAAAAGTATGGGAAAGAGGCTGATTCTGACATGGCTTTTGACGATAACGGTGTTTTTGCTGGCCGGATGCGCGGAGCATGGAGAGGAAGAAGAGTCCGGCTATAAAATCTGGTATATGAACGACAGGGAAACGAAAGTGGATTTTGAATACCAGGAATTGCTTTCGGAAAACACAGAAGGAATGCTGCAGGAAGCTTTGCAGGCGCTTCGGAAAGAACCCGCAAAAGAAGGGTATAAGCCGGTTCTTCCGGAAGATGTCCGTATTGAAAGCTACAAGGTGGAGAACGATCAGCTTTATCTTAATTTTTCCGCAGAGTACATGAATATGTCCAAGACCTATGAAGTTCTGTGCCGCGCCGCTTTTGTGCGTACACTCTGTCAGATTCCTGAGATAGGCTATGTGGGTTTTCGGGTAGAGGATCAGCCGCTTACAGAGTTAAACGGTAAAGTGGTCGGACTTATGAACGAAGATCAGTTCATAGAAAACGCAGGCGAAGACATCAATGCCAACAAGGTGGCGGATCTGACCCTTTATTATACCAATGAGACCGGAGATAAACTGGTAAAGCAAAGAGTAGCGCTGGAATACAATACCAATATATCTTTGGAACGCCTGGTTGTGGAGCGTCTGATCGAGGGGCCGCCTTTTGAGGGCGCGTATCCGACGATTCCGGCACAGACAAAACTGGTCAGTGTTACTGTACGCGACGGGGTCTGTTATGTCAATCTGGACGAAGGCTTTTTGTCCACCGGCTATAACGTGACTGAAAGTATTCCTGTCTATTCCATCGTCAATTCTTTGATCGAAAATACGGATGTCCAGAAAGTGCAGATCAGCATCAATGGAGAAACCAACAGAGTTTTTTGGGAAAGTATCAGTTTTGATACGATTTTTGAAAAAAATGAGGAGTTGATACAATGAAGCAAAGGCCGCTTTTTTGCCTGGCTCTTCTGGTATTCCTGATTCTTTTGTTTCTGCCTGCAAGGCTCTTTTATGAGCCTTTGCAGGTGAAGCAAAAGTGCGAAGCGCAGGTTACCGGCCGGGTTGGCAGGCGGGTTATAAAAAATGAAAAAACACAGATCTATCTTAAGGACTGCCGGGTCGAAAGCAGAGGAAATAATTTTTCGACAGGACAGCTTCTTGTATATCTTTCCGATACCACAACATATCCGGTGGGAACGGATCTGTCCCTGTCAGGGACGCTTTATCCAATAGAAGAACCAACCAATCCTGGACAATTTAACAGCAGGCTTTATTATCAGGGAAAAGGCATCAGCTATACTTTTTACGCGGAAAAAGTATTCGTGTGTTCTTTACATCCCTCTTTTATAAAAGAAAAACTTATGCTTGCGAAAGAAAAAATCGCCCGGGTATATGAATATGCCATGGATGAAAGGGATAGCGCGCTTTTACAGTCCATGGTGCTGGGTATGCGGGAAAATCTGGATGAGGACACGAAAGAGTTTTATCAGAGGAACGGGATCGCTCATTTGCTTGCTATATCCGGACTGCATATTTCACTGGTGGGTATGGGGCTTTATCAGATTTTGAAAAAAGCCAGCGGCGTTTGCGTCCTGCCGGGGATTATATCTGTCGCGTTTTTATGGGCGTATGGCTGGATGACAGGCGCTTCCATATCCGCCATGCGGGCGGTAATTATGTGCAGTCTGGCGATTCTGGCGGATTTGATCGGGCGGACATATGATATGTTGACAGCCATCGGAGCGGCGGCGCTGATTCTTATGTCGGTTAATCCTCTGAGCGCGAAACAGAGCGCGTTTTTACTTTCTTTTGGAGCAGTGTTCGCCATTGCGCTGTTTCAGCAGGTATGGAAGCTTTATCTGAGCAAAACAAAAAAATTTAGCCAGGCAGTCTGCACCAGCCTGTCGGTTCTTTTCTTTACTTTTCCTTTGCAGCTTTGCTTTTTTTATGCATATCCCCTTTATTCTTTTATATTGAATCTTCTGGTCATCCCGCTTATGAGTATTGTGATGATATGCGGGATCGCGTGCGGGCTTACAGGGCTTATCTTTCTCCCGATTGCCAGAATATGCGGATTTTTCTGTCACTGGATCTTAAGCTTGTATGATCTGGCAGGGCAGCGCTGCCTGTCTCTTCCGGGGTCGGTCCTGACCCTGGGAGCGCCTGCCATATGGAAAGTGGTATTGTATTATGGAATTTTAAGTGTCGGATTGTACTGGATTTACTGCGAAAAAAGAAGAAAAAAATACTGGAGAAAAAAGGAACCCTTTCAGCCTGAAAGGCGCAGACTGGCAGCGGGCGCGGGACTTGTCCTGGCGGGTATGTTTCTTTTGTGCCTGCGGGTGCATACCGGCTTTCGCATTACTATGCTGGATGTGGGGCAAGGCGACGCGGTTTTTTTCAGGAGCCCGTCTGGCATGACTTTTTTAAGTGACGCAGGAAGTACGAGTGTTAAAAAGGTCGGGACTTACAGAATCCTTCCGTTCCTTCAGTGGGAAGGAACAGGCGTGTTAGATTATATCTTTGTGTCACATATGGACGAAGATCATATAAACGGTTTGCGGGAACTGATAGAAGACAGTCTGACGCCCGGCGGTATACAAATCGGACATGCCGTCCTGCCCGCCCTGGCCTCAAAGGATGATGCGTACATAGAGATGGAAGAACTTTTAACGGGTGCGGAAATAGAGATCCTTTATATGGGACAGGGAGACTGTTTGTCGGACGATCAGGTTTCTTTTACCTGTCTGTGGCCTCCGAAAGAAACGCGCCTTTCTGACCGCAATGATTTGTCGCTGGTCTTTTTGGCAGAGTATGGGCAGTTTGATATGCTTTTTACAGGAGATATCGGGAAAGAGACCGAAGCAAAACTTGCGGCTTTGGGGATTCTTGAGGAAGTGGAGATTTTAAAAGTAGCCCATCATGGATCGCGGCACTCTTCCTCGGAAGTATTTCTTAGAAAAGTGCGCCCGTCTCTGTCCCTCATCTCCTGCAGCGCGACGAACCGCTACGGGCATCCGGGGGAAGAGACGCTGGCAAGGCTGAAAGAGGAGAAGAGCGTCATTAAGATCACGAAAGACAGCGGAGCCGTGCGGATCTTTACGGATGGGAAGCGGGTGAAAGTAAAAGGGACGATGGACGGGGGATAATTTTCGTGTTATACTACAGCCAGGAGAATAAAATTATGAAGATGTTGCAGGAAGATATAAAGAACGGACATTTTAAAAAGGTGTATCTTCTTATGGGAGAAGAAACTTATCTTAGAAACCAGTACAGAAAAAGATTACGCGAAGCTTTGCTGCCTCCGGAGGATACGATGAATGGGGCGTCCTTTGAGGGAAAGGGGATCGACCCCAAAGCAGTGATTGACCTGGCGGAGACCATGCCTTTTTTTGCCGAGCGCAGGGTGATCGAACTTAGGGACAGCGGATTTGCCAAAAACGCGTGCCCTGAGCTGGCGGACTATATTCCGCAGATTCCCGTCAGCACCTGCCTGATTTTTACCGAGTCGGAAGTGGATAAAAGAAGCAGGCTTTACAAGGCGGTGAAAAAAGAAGGGCGTGTGGTGGAATTTAAGCGTCAGACAGAGAGGACGCTTTTTGCATGGGTGCTTCAGACGCTGAAAAAAGAGGGAAAAAGTATTACGGAAGATACGATGCGCCTGTTTCTTGAGCGGACCGGGCCGGATATGGAAAACATAGAGCATGAATTGGAAAAACTTCTCTGTTATACGATGGGAAGGGACATGATTACAGGGGAAGATGTGAAGGCTGTCTGTACGGAGCAGACGGAAAATCATATCTTTGATATGATACAGGCGATCACGGAGCAGGACCAGAAGAAAGCCTTGGATCTTTACAGTGACCTGCTTGCCATGAAAGAGCCGCCCATGCGTATTCTGTTTTTGCTTGCCAGACAGTTTAACCAGCTTCTGCAGCTTAAGAATCTGTCCGGTCAGGGGATGGACAAAGGGGAATTGGCAAAAAAGATCGGGATTCCTCCGTTTGCTTTGGGAAAATATCAGTCCCAGTGCAAAAAATTTACATTGCCTGCGCTTCGCCAGGCGGTAGAAGACTGCGTGGACACGGAAGAGAGGGTCAAGACCGGTCAGATGGGCGACCAGATCAGCGTGGAGCTTCTGATTGTGAAATATAGTAGAAAAAAGGAGAATTGATTACGCACCCTGTGCATAAAAAAGCGGTCGGCATGACGGTACCGACCGCTTTTATCACATTTTTATGCCATCTCGTTGATTGCTTTCTGCATACGGGAAATCTTCCTGGAAGTGGTATTCTTGTGATACACTCCTTTGGAAGTTGCCTTGTCCATGGTAGACACGGCTTCTTTTAATGCAGCCTTTGCAGCATCTTTGTCCTTGGACTCGATCGCAGCGTATACTTTCTTTACCATAGTTTTCACTTCGGATTTAATCGCCTTATTCCTGGCAGTTCTGGTCTGTGTGACCAGGATTCTTTTCTTCGCGGATTTGATATTAGCCAACCTGTACACCTCCAACTTATATGCTATGTTCCATATTATTCTTGTGATCGTGTATCATGAAAGCGAGACACGGAAAATACTTTGCATGAAAACACACGAATATAGTTTAGTAGAAAGAGAGTCAGGTGTCAATACATAAAATGTATTTTTTTAGAAAAACTATAATAAAACAGCGGAACTAAAACAGCGTAAGCCCGAACAGCGCCCGGAAGGATTTCGGGACGTATGTTTTTTGGCGGAGCGAAATCCTTCCAGATACAGGGGCGCTGTGAGCGGCTGTAGCGGAACTTTAATAGGAGATGTGTTATGGAAAGAATGAGAGTGAGAACGGACCTGGCGCTGGAGGCGAGGGAAAGCTTTGAAGGAAGCGACACGGAAGTTCATGGAGTCATCGTCGAGGAAGAGTATGACGAAGAAAAGGAGATGCGCCTGACGCGCGTGCAGATCGTATCGGAACGGGGCGCCAGAGAAATGGGAAAACCCATGGGAAATTATCTTACGCTGGAAGCACCGGGGATGGCGGTTCCGGATGAAGATTATCACAGAGAAATATCAGAGGTTCTGGCGGCCTATCTGAAAGAGCTGATGGGAGAAGAAAAGGAGCGTTCTATCCTGGTGGCGGGTCTTGGAAACAGGGACGTGACGCCGGACGCATTAGGTCCCAAGACGGTGTCCAATCTTCTGATTACAAGACATCTGATTCGGGAGTACGGCAAGGAAGCTATGGGAATGGGTCCTTGCTGTCAGATCAGCGGGATCGTTCCCGGCGTGATGGCCCAGACCGGTATGGAAACCTCGGAGATTATCAAAGGTATCGTGGAGCAGACAAGCCCGGATCTTTTAATTGTTATTGATGCCCTTGCCGCAAGGAGTACAAAACGCTTAAGCCGTACGATCCAGCTGACTGATACAGGGATACAACCAGGCTCCGGTGTAGGCAATCATCGAAATTGTTTAACAAAAGAAAGCCTGGGTATTCCGGTCATCGCTATTGGTGTTCCCACCGTTGTAGAAGCTGCAGCTATTATCTATGACGCCCAGGGTAATTGCGAGCAGATGCCGCCCCATCTAAACGGTATGTTTGTGACGCCCAAAAATATTGACGAAACTATCAAACAGCTTAGTTTCACTTTATCGGAAGCTTTAAACATTGCATTTCAGGTTCACATGGAGGCATAGGACGTCTTTGCCGCCCATATAATAAACGGGTGGGGATGTCTATGGAAAGATTATCAAAGATATGTAACCGGCTGTTGTGGATTTTCTTTTTTGGAGCCGGGTTTTATATTGTGTTTGTTGGAGGCCAGCGGTTTCTGATGGAGAATCCCAGGGGGCTTTTTATGGACGGAAAAGCCGCCATACAGCGCGTATGCCAAAGAGAGCTTGCGCGCTGTCTGTATCCGGGACTTTTTCTGGAATATATACAGGAAGATGATGAAAATACTTTATCTGAGCGTTACATACAAAAAGTAATGGCGATGCATCCTTTGTATAGGCTTACTTATGGAGCGGATCAGCCTGGTGGCGGGCAGAGTACGGCGACGTATGAGATGTTGATTACAGGGGGCGTACACGATGAGTATGAGGCAGGCAGCCTGGAAGAAGCGCATGATATGGAATCTCTGGCACAGAAGGAAAACGAAAAGGCACTGGACCAGCAGGAGGAAGATGCCAAAGCCAGACAGGAACAAGAACAGGAAGCGGCTGCTGGCGAGACAGGGACGAAAACGGCAGGTGTGATCTATAATATGGAAGATTTGTCGGACTTTGATTTCCTTTTAGGCCATTTCTATACGTTGGATAAGAATACGACCATTTCTCCGGACGATCTTCGGGCGGAGACACTGCTTGCTAAAGATATGAGCCTTGATCTTAATGTAGAAGGTCCTCAGATACTGATCTATCATACCCATTCACAGGAAGGGTTTATTGATTCGGTTCCGGGAGACAATTCTACCACCATCGTGGGGGTGGGAGAGTATTTGGCGCAGCTTCTGCGGGAAAAAGGATATGATGTGATGCATGTGACCAGTGTGTTTGACCTTGTAGATGGAAAGCTGGATCGAAACGAAGCCTACAGTAAAGCAGCTGTGGAGATTGGCGCGATACTGGAAGAGAATCCTTCGGTTCAGTCGGTCATTGACCTGCACAGGGACGGCGTAGCCGAAGGGACGCATCTTGTAACGGAGATAAACGGAAAGCAGACAGCAAGGTTTATGTTTTTTAACGGCTTAAGCCGGTCGAAGACGAATGGTCCTATTGCATATTTGAATAATCCGTACATACAGGATAATCTGGCGCTTACGCTTCAGTTAAAGCTTGCATGCGAGCAGTATTATCCGGGACTTTCCAGAAATATCTATTTAAAAAGCCTGCGCTATAATCTGCATCTGTCGGATAAGGCCATGCTGATAGAGGCGGGCGCGCAGACCAATACGCTGGAAGAGATGATGAATACCATGGAACCGCTGGCAGACATACTTGATAAGGTTTTTAATCCATGATATATTATTGGGTAAGCTTAAGCAGATAACATGTATTGTCTGCTGCAAAGGGTATGTATGACAGATGGAGGATATCAGATGGCTAAGGCAGATCAGAAGAAAATTCGCAATTTTTGTATTGTGGCGCATATAGATCACGGAAAATCCACATTAGCGGACCGAATTATAGAAAAAACAGGGCTTTTGACCAGCAGAGAGATGCAGTCTCAGGTGTTGGATAATATGGATCTGGAAAGAGAGCGGGGGATCACGATTAAAGCCCAGGCGGTCCGGACCGTGTATAAAGCGAAGGATGGAGAAGAGTATATTTTCAACCTGATCGACACGCCGGGCCATGTGGACTTTAATTATGAAGTGTCCAGAAGCCTGGCAGCGTGCGACGGGGCGATACTGGTGGTGGACGCAGCGCAGGGGATTGAGGCCCAGACGCTTGCCAACGTATATCTGGCCCTAGATAATGACCTGGATGTGATGCCGGTAATCAATAAAATCGACCTTCCGAGTGCGGATCCGGACCGGGTCATTGAAGAAATCGAGGATGTGATCGGGATTGAAGCCCAGGATGCACCGTTGATTTCGGCAAAAACAGGACAGAATGTGGACGATGTATTAGAACAGATCATAAAAAAGATACCAGCGCCCTCCGGGGACCCGGATGCGCCCCTGCAGGCATTGATATTTGACTCTGTGTACGACTCTTATAAAGGCGTCATTATTTTCTGCCGGGTTAAGGAAGGAACCGTAAAAAAGGGTACGCAGATCCGGATGATGGCTACCGGGGCAGAAGCAGAAGCGGTAGAGATCGGATATTTCGGAGCCGGACAGTTTATTCCCTGTGAGGAATTAAGCGCCGGTATGGTAGGGTATATTACAGGAAGCATCAAGAATGTAAAAGACACTCGCGTGGGCGACACGGTGACGGATTGTCTAAATCCGTGTAAGGAACCGCTTCCCGGTTATAAGAAAGTACAGTCTATGGTTTACTGTGGACTGTATCCTGCGGACGGAGCAAAATATCCGGATCTTCGGGACGCATTGGAAAAATTACAGTTAAACGACGCGGCGATGCAGTTTGAGCCGGAGACGTCTATTGCGTTAGGCTTCGGATTTCGGTGCGGTTTCCTTGGGCTTCTGCATTTGGAGATCATCCAGGAACGTCTGGAAAGGGAATATAATTTGGATCTGGTCACTACTGCGCCGGGCGTTATTTACCGGGTACACAAAACAAACGGCGATATGATCGAATTGACGAATCCTTCTAATCTTCCGGATCCGTCAGAGATCGAATACATGGAAGAACCCATGGTAAGCGCGGAGATTATGGTAACGTCCGAGTTTATCGGGTCGATCATGGATCTGTGTCAGGAACGCAGAGGCATCTATCTGGGCATGGAATATATGGAAGAAAGCCGGGCGCTTTTAAAATACGACCTTCCGTTAAATGAGATTATTTACGACTTTTTTGACGCCTTGAAATCCCGTTCCAGAGGGTATGCTTCCTTTGACTATGAATTTAAAGGATATGTACAGTCGGAATTGGCGAAACTGGACATTCTGATTAATAAAGAAGAAGTGGACGCGCTGTCCTTTATCGTCCATAAAGCTTCCGCTTACGACAGAGGGCGTAAGATGTGCGAGAAATTAAAAGACGAGATTCCAAGACACCTTTTTGAGATTCCGATCCAGGCGGCGGTGGGCGGAAAGATCATCGCCAGGGAGACAGTCAAGGCTATGCGCAAGGACGTGCTTGCAAAATGCTACGGCGGTGATATCACCCGTAAGAGAAAGCTTTTGGAAAAACAAAAGGAAGGAAAAAAACGGATGAGACAGGTGGGGAATGTGGAGATTCCCCAGAAAGCGTTCATGAGCGTGCTGAAATTGGACGATAAATGATGGAGACGAAGAAACAGACGCTGGAACTGTATATTCATATTCCGTTTTGCGTCCATAAATGCGCTTATTGCGATTTCCTTTCAGCCCCGGCTGCCCGGGAAACGCAGGAAGCATATGTGGAATGTCTGTTGGAAGAAATACGCCGGTCGGCGAAACTTTCGGAAAACTATGAGGTATCGACTGTCTTTTTCGGGGGAGGTACACCCAGTATCCTTAAAGGAGAACAGATCGGGCGTATTCTGGAGCAGTTAAAAGCGCAGTTTTCTTTTGAAAAATCTGCTGAAATCACACTGGAAGCAAATCCGGGTACGGTACACAGGGACAAGCTGAGAACCTATAAAGACGCGGGCGTCAATCGTTTAAGTTTTGGTCTTCAATCTTCGGAGGATACGGAACTTCGCCTGCTTTCCAGGATTCACACCTGGCAGCAGTTTGTTGAGAGCTATACCCTTGCCCGGGAAGCAGGGTTTGAAAATATCAATATAGATCTGATGTCCGCGCTTCCCGGACAGACAAAAGAGAGCTATCAAAAGACGCTTGACCGGGTGGTCCGTCTGAGACCGGAGCATATATCTGCTTACAGTCTGATCATTGAGGAAGGAACGCCCTTTTATGAGCGGTATGCGGGAAATCCGGAACTGCTGCCCTCAGAAGAAGAAGAACGCGGGATGTATGTTTTGACAAAGGAGATCCTGGAATCCGGCGGATACAGGCGTTATGAGATATCCAATTATGCAAAAAAAGGCTATGAATGCCGGCATAATCTGGGATATTGGGAGCGGACAGACTATAAAGGTTACGGTCTGGGAGCCGCGTCCCTTCTTCACGATATCCGTTTTACAAATCATACGGATTTGTCCGAATATCTGAGCGGGAATTTTGCGGGCAGTGAAGAAAAACTTACCAGTCGAGCCATTCGGGAAGAATATTTCTTTCTGGGGCTTCGCAAAACCGAAGGCGTTGATCCGGGCATGTACAGACGATATTATGAAAAACTGATAAAAAAATTGAAAACACAGGAGCTTTTGGGCGAAAAAAATGGTAAAATATACCTGACAGAAAGAGGAATTGATGTAAGCAACTATGTGCTGGCGCAATTCCTGGATTAGTCAGCACCTATAACAGGAGACTTACACTATGAAAAATGAACTGCATTTTTTGGAAGAACAGGGCGTGGATATCTCCCTCCTTCGCCAGGCAGAAGCCTTTAGGGAAGAATACCCGGTTTCTGAGGAAGTAAAAAACCGGGTGCAAAAGCCATCGATTCCTTTTTTCGGCAGGGAGATACTGGAGATGGCGATGGCGGCGCTTTTACAGGGATCAAATCTTTTATTAAGCGGCGCAAAAGCTACAGGAAAAAATATTCTGGCCGAGAATCTGGCATGGATTTTCGGAAGGCCTGTTTATAATATTTCCTTTAATATCAACACAGACAGCAGTTCCCTGATCGGTACGGATACCTTTCGGGACAATGAAGTTAAGCTGCGTAAAGGAAGCGTTTACTGCTGTGCCCAGGAAGGCGGCTTTGGTATCTTTGATGAGATCAATATGGCGAAAAACGACGCGGCCAGCGTACTTCATGCGACGCTGGATCACAGGCGGATTATTGACGTACCGGGCTATGACAAGATCGACCTGCATCCGGCAGCCCGTTTTATTGGTACTATGAATTACGGCTATGCGGGTACAAAGGAACTAAATGAAGCACTGGTGTCCCGTTTTCTTGTGATCGATATGCCGGCTCTGACAGAAGATAATCTTTTCAGGATTATTCGTCACGATTATCCGGGTATAAAAGAAGAGGCGCTCCAGGCGTTCGCTGGACTTTTTTTAGACCTGCAGAAGAAGGCTTTAAACAGCGAGATATCTACAAAGGCTGTGGATCTTCGAGGACTTTTATCTTCTCTTGGCTCGGTAAAGATCGGGCTAAAGCCCTGGCAGGCAGTACAGATGGGGATTACCAATAAAGCCTTTGATATTTTTGAAAAAGAGATTGTGTCGGATATGGTCATGACGAGAATACCGGAAGATTGGACGAAGGAGCAGGTATTTTAATCTGCTGCCCTTGCCGTATGTGAGAACGATATGGACGAGAAGGTAAATGAAATGGAAGGCGTGCAGGAAAATTATACACAGGAGGAATACCGCTATGAGCTGGAGAATCGGATGAAGAACCTTCTCTGGACCGTAAGCGGAGACTACGAACTGGATGTGCAGCTGGATCTTAATTCTTTTCAAAGATCTAAATATATATCCCTGTATGACGCGGTCAAACAGGGCGCTTTCGCACGCTATTTTTCCAAAGATGATCTTGGGTTGTATCTGGTAAAAAAACTATATTTGGGCGCGGATGAGCATACGCTTACGACTTTGGCGCAGATGTGCGTGGACCAGGCGGTAGTGGAGAAAGTTACGAAAGAGAGAAAGGGCGTGATCTCTCTTAGGAAAAAAGCATTCGAGGATATACTGGAGAGAGATTTTGACCATTTGGCAAAGGAAAGCCATTTGATCGGGAAGATGAAGATCGCCATGCTCCAGGAAGGCATCAATGGGAAATATATGGCGCAGAAACGGGTGCAGGAGCAGATGGAG
>CAJUMT010000076.1 GCA_910587495.1 uncultured Lachnospiraceae bacterium
ACTTTTTCCGGAGAAATTCTTGGAAAAGGCGTTGCAGTGATTCCTTCGGAAGGAAAATTATATGCGCCTTTTGACGGCGAAGTTTCTATGGTATTTGAGACAAAACATGCCGTCGGCCTTGTCAAAGACGATGTGGAAATGTTGATTCATATCGGACTGGAGACAGTGTCCCTGGAAGGAAAATATTTCAAAGCAAAAGTGCAGGCAGGAGACAAAGTTAAAAAAGGCGACCTGCTCATCGAATTTGATCTGGAAGCAATCGCAAAAGAAGGTTTTGATACGATTACGCCTGTGATCGTCAGCAACGCGGATGATTTCGCAGATATCGCAGCGGACAGAACGTCCGGGAAAGCGGCTGTGGGAGAGCATTTGCTGACGGTGAAACGATGAATTGAAAATAGTGAAACTTTTTATAAGAAAGGAGCATAATTGATATGAGTTTACCGAAAGATTTTCTCTGGGGCGGTGCGGTTGCCGCGCATCAGCTGGAAGGCGGCTGGAACTGCGGCGGCAAAGGGCCGAATGTATGTGATGTCCTGACCGCGGGTGCGCATGGAATCCCGCGCCGGATTACAGATACAGTATTAGAAGGGGAAAGCTATCCGAACCATGACGCAATTGATTTTTATCACAAATATAAAGAAGATATTGCGTTGTTTGCCGAGATGGGATTTAAATGCTTTCGTACCAGCATTGCCTGGACGCGTATCTTTCCCAAAGGCGATGAGCAGGAACCCAATGAAGAGGGACTTAAGTTTTATGACGATATGTTTGATGAACTTTTAAAATACGGCATTGAACCGGTCATTACCCTGAGCCATTTTGAGATGCCGCTGCATCTGGCAAAGAAGTATGGCGGCTGGATGAATCGTAAAGTAATTGATTTCTTCGTAAAATTTGCGGAAGCATGTTTTAAGCGTTACAAGGATAAAGTAAAATACTGGATGACCTTTAACGAGATTAATAACCAGATGAATTACAAAAATGATATCTATGGCTGGACCAATTCCGGCGTAAAATTCTCTCAATATGAGAAACCGGAGCAGGCTATGTATCAGTCCGCGCATAACGAGCTGGTTGCTTCAGCGCTTGCGGTGAAACTGGGACATGAGATCAATTCGGATTTCCAGATCGGCTGTATGATTTCCATGGTTCCGATCTATCCTTATTCCTGCCGTCCGGCGGATATGGTGTTGTCAGTGCAGGAGATGCATATGCGATATTTCTTCTCGGATATCCATTGCCGCGGACATTATCCGAATTATGCAAAGAAACTTTTGGAGCGTAAAGGATATCAAATCGAGATGGAGCCAGACGACGAAAAGATCCTGGCGGAAGGCACGGTGGATTATATTGGCTTCTCTTACTATATGAGTAATGTGGTGGATTCTCAGTCTTTTGTGGATGTATCGGAGAGAGTCGAGGCAAGCAGTCCGCATACGGTGGAAAATCCCTATGCAAAAGCCACCGAGTGGGGCTGGACCATTGATCCAGAAGGCCTTCGCTATGCGCTGAATGTTTTGTATGAGCGTTATGAAAAGCCATTGTTTATCGTGGAGAACGGTTTTGGTGCTATTGATGAACTGAGACCGGACGGGACTTGCGAAGATCCGGCCAGGATCGCTTATTTAAGGGCGCATATTGAAGAGCTGAAAAAAGCTGTAGAAGAGGACGGGGTAGATTTGATGGGATATACGCCCTGGGGCTGTATCGATCTGGTGTCCTTTACCACCGGCGAGTTGCGCAAACGGTACGGATTTATCTATGTAGATAAGAATGACGACGGAACCGGCAGCCAAAAGCGCTATAAAAAACAGTCTTTCGACTGGTACAAAAAAGTCATTGCATCCAATGGGGAAGATTTAGATTAATAAAAAATGCGGAGCTGCGGGATTTAGCGCGGCTCCGCTGTTTTATAGTTGAGAAAAAAATATGCCTGTGGTACAATCAATTTGAAAATTATTGGAATAAATAAAAGCGTCTATATGAACAAATATGCGTTTGTAAAGAAAGAGGTGGCAATATACAAATGGAAAATAGCAAAGATAACGAGTTATGGAAAAAATGCGTGGATTTTCACGGACATTCCTGCGGCGGCCTGGCGATCGGCTACCGGGCGGCGCTGTATGCAAAAGAACTGTTGGGAACCGGGCGTTCTGAAGATGAAGAGATTGTATGCGTGGCGGAGAATGACGCCTGCGGGGTGGACGCCATACAGGTGTTGTTAGGCTGCAGTGCTGGAAAGGGGAACCTGTTGTTCCGTATGCGCGGCAAGCAGGCTTTTTCCTTTTTCCGCCGTTCTGACGGAAAGGCGGTGCGTCTGGTTGCGAAAGAAGTACCGGAGATGTCTAAAGAAGAACGGTTTGCCTACAGGATGAAAAGCGATGCCGAAGACCTGTTTACCGTATCTGAACCGGGATTTTCTCTTCCTGAACGGGCGCGCATTTTCCGCTCTGTGCGATGTGAACAGTGCGGTGAAGTGGCGGCAGAGCCCATGATCCGCCTGCAGGATGGGAAAAAGCTGTGCTTGGACTGCTTTCAGGCATACGACAGATTTGATGAGGTATAAAATGAAAGGAAACATAAGATGAACCTTCCGCAATTTTTAAAGCATGTTGATAAGGCAGCAGAAATGTTGACCAGAGAAGAACTGGCCGCTTTTGTGCATGAAACCGCGCGCACATTGCCTGAGATTAAAAGAGACGCATTTTTGGAAAGATTAAAGACACTCAATAAAGAAAGCAAAGAAACCGTCCAGGAGGATATTGTCAGTATAGAGGAAGTATTGAAAAAACTACAGCTCATCGAAGAGGGCGAAATGTATCTGACAGGAATCCTGAATGAAGAATACGATGACTGGTATGACGGTCCGGGAGAGGAATTTTTCTTTGAAGACCCGGATGGATTGCTGGATATTTTGGAGAATGCCTGTGTACTGGTGCACGAATATATTGACCATGCATTATACAGGGAAAGCTATCAGCTTTTTTGCAGATTATTGGGATTAGAAATTACAGTGGACGGGGAGTATGCCGATTATTGTGATTGTATATGTTCTTTTGAAGATCTTATCAATGAGAATCTGCTTTCACTGGATTATAAACAATTTATTTTAGAAGGACTATATGCGGCGTATCAGTCTTTTCCGCTGGAAGAACGTCCGGAGAAATTATACAATATTATATATAATGCCAGGTGCGGGAACCTTACGCTGGAAGCGCTGATGCAAAAAGGTGAGGACGATCTGCAGGAAGTTGCGGAATTTTTGGAATTGTGGATTGCGTATCTGGGGGAGCAGACAGGGGGCGAGGCGGAGACATTTTTGAAAGAAGCGCTGGAACTTCAGGATGATCCTGAGAAGAGCTTGAAATCCGCCAGAAAATATGTAAAAAAACATCCGGAAATATTTGTTCAGATATTACAGGCAGGATTAAAAAGCGGTAAAGCAGAAGAATTGTTCACAGTAGGGCAGGAAGCGCTTCAGATGATAGAAGCTCAGTATGTGATACGGTCGGAAGCGGCTCTTTTAGAAGCTGTTTATGCACTGCGCCTGAACCGGCAGGAAGACGCGGAAAAATGCTGGTTGGAAGCGTTTCGGTCAGATACCAGGATCGTCCATTATCTTCGTCTGCTGGCAGAAAGCGCAGACTTCTCAAAATACAGGAAAGATATAAAAACACATTATGAGGCATTAAACAAAACAGCCAGAAAGGACAGTTTTTCGTTTGACCATCAGAATATTGCGGTTCAAAACAGTATAGACAGCGTTACCTATAATGCATTGTCTTTTTTTGACGGAGAGTTTCAAAGGCTCATTACGACAAGTATGAATGTAAAACAACCGCTTGGATGGTCTTCTACCTTCATGAAATGCGGGATTGCGTTGTTTCTTCTGTATTTATATGAAGGGGAGGAACTGCCGTCCGGGTGCGGATGCATGTGCAGACAGGCGGCAGAGAGTGTATATTTTAGTTCTGAAGGATATGCAAAAGGCGTGATCGGTTCTGTAGAGACAAATAACAGCATTTTGTTTTGGGAGTGCTTCTGTAAATGGAAAAATAAGCTTCAGACGCCGGATATGGATAAAGAAACGATTCTTCAGAAACTAAATGACTGGATCAGAAAACGCACAGAGGCAATTGTCGGAGGCGCTCATCGTAATTATTACGGCGAATGTGCGGCGTTTATAGCTGCTTTAGGAGAAGTCAGTGAATCCAGAGGGGAGCGCGGCCAAAAGCAAAGACTGATGGAAAGCTATAAAGCAGAATATCCGCGCCATCGGGCATTTCATGGAGAACTGCGTGTTTTTGGGATGAATGACCCGAAAAAGAGAAAGTGAAGAAGAAATGTGGACGATAAAAAAAGCAACCCCGGCGGAGGCCGGGACAGTCTGTCAGGTGATACAGGAAGTCCATGACCGGATGGAGAATAAAGACCTGTTTGTGCCTTGTGATCTTACCTATATCGAGGCGCATATAGAGCGGGAAGGATTTATTTTGGCTGCATATGCGCCGACAGGGAAGATGGCGGGAAACTTTATCATCAGATATCCGATGGAGCATGAAGACAACCTGGGAAGAGACGCACATCTTCCGCCGGAAGAACTGCAGAAAGTGGCGCATATGGAATCTGCTGTAGTCCTGCCGGAATACAGAGGAAACCATCTGCAGTCTAAGATGATGCAGTATGCTGAGCAGGTGATAGATACGTCGCGTTTTTGTTATCTGATGGCTACCGCTTCCCCGGACAATCCGGCAAGCTGTAAATGTATGGAAAGCAATGGATATGCGTTGATTGCCACGAAAGAGAAATACGGCGGACTGATGCGGCGGATCTACTATAAGAAAATATAATTCCGCAAAGATGAAAAGAAGCAAAAGGGGCAGCAGGAATTGAACCATATAGGCAGAAAAACAAAATTGATATTACGATATTTTCATGGTTCCAAACGATATTTTATATGGGCGGTGGCGGCGTCTTTTATGACGACGGCGCTGAATGCGGCGACTCCGCAGATCTTTCGATTCAGTATTGACGAAGTGCTGGGAGGAGATAAATATCCATATTTGGCAGAACATCTTTGGACACTGGCGCTGGCTATCGTGGCAGTGGCAGTACTTTCTGGTATATTTATGTTCGTGACCCGCGCCTGTACGGCCAGAGCCGGAGAAGATTTTGCGAAAAGCATGAGAGACGACCTGTTCTCTCATGTGCAGAGACTTCCTATGTCCTGGCATGACAGGAACCAGACCGGAGATATCATTCAGCGGTGTACTTCGGATGTGGAAGTGATCCGGAATTTTGTCGTGACACAGCTTTTGGAAGTATTCCGGACGGCGTTCCTGGTGGGGATTTCTTTTACAATTATGGTGTCCATGAACCGAAGGCTGGCTTTCGTGGTGCTCTTGTTTGTGCCGGTGATTGTGCTGTATTCCGCCGTTTTTTACCGCTTGATTGCAAGACGGTTTAAGGATGCAGATGAAGCGGAGGGAGAACTGTCCACTGTCGTACAGGAGAATGCCACCGGCGTGCGTGTGGTGCGCGCTTTCGGGCGGGAGCAGTTCGAGATGGAGCGTTTCCAGAAGAAAAATGAGGCTTTTGCCAGGCTGTGGATCAGGCTTGGCACGCTGTCCGGCCTTTATTGGGGCGTGGGAGATCTGATTACAGGGCTTCAGGTGGCCGTTGTGATCGTGTTAGGAGCAATAGAAACTGTCCATGGAAATATGACGATAGGTGAGTTTGTGGCTTTTGCTTCCTATAATACAGTGCTGGTGTGGCCGGTCAGAGGACTTGGAAGAATCCTTTCGGATATGAGTAAAGCGGGTGTGTCTTTTGATCGTGTGGATTATATCATCAGGGGGGAGGAAGAGTCTTATGATAAAAAAAGCCAGGCAGAACCCCAGGGGACGAACATTGTTTTTTCCCATGTTTCTTTTGCCTATGAGCAGGGAAAGAAAGTACTGGATGATGTATCTTTTACAATTCCGCAAGGGAAGACATTCGGTATCCTGGGAGGAACGGGAAGCGGAAAATCGACGATCGTACAGCTTCTCACCAGACTGTATGAGCTGGAAGACGGAGAGATATCTGTCGGAGGCGTGGACATCCGTAAACTTTCATTGTCCTGGCTGCGCCGAAACGTAGGGTTGGTTCTTCAGGAACCTTTTTTATATTCCAGGACTATAAAGGAAAACATTGCCGCTTCTGCGCCGGAGGCTTCCGTGGAGGAAATTCGTCAGGCCGCTGAAACTGCCTGTGTGGACGAGACAATTATGGGTTTTGCGGACGGTTATGAGACGCTGGTGGGAGAGCGGGGCGTGACGCTTTCCGGAGGGCAAAGACAGCGGGTGGCCATCGCCCGGATGCTTTTACAGAAAACACCGATTATGGTATTTGACGATTCCCTTTCAGCAGTGGACGCCCGAACCGACCATGAGATTCGCCAGGCGCTAAAAGGACGGATGAAAGAGGCAACGGTGATCCTGATTTCACACCGAATTACGACGCTTATGGGGGCGGACCAAATCCTGGTGCTTCATCAGGGCAAAGCAGAACAGCTCGGCACACACGCACAGCTGATTCAGGAAGAAGGCATTTACAGGCAGATCTATGAGATCCAGATGCGTAAGGACGACAGGCATCAGGTGAAGGGAGGCGGTGCATATGGCGGCATATGAAGAACAGGAGTATAACAGGCCTTTCAGTTTTCGAATCTGGGCGAAAATGTTTCCTTTTTTTAAGCCGTATAAGAAATTTTTCTGTATTACCATGGGCCTGAATATTTTTCTGGCAGGCGTGGATATACTGGTGCCTTTGTTTCAGAGCTATGCCATTGATCATTTTATTACAGAGAATACCCTGAAAGGACTGGAGCGGTTTACTCTGGTTTATGTACTTATGATCGTGTTTCAGACAGTCAGCGTATACTGGTCGGTACATGCGGCTACGACGATTGAGATGAATTTGGGAAGAGATTTAAAAGAGGCACAGTTTTCCCATTTGCAGACATTGTCTTTTTCTTATTATAATACAACGCCGGTAGGATACATCCATGCCCGGGTGATGAGCGATACCTTAAGGATCGCCACTATGGTTGCCTGGGGACTGGTGGATATGTTCTGGGCGCTGATTTATGTAGTCACGGTGTTTGCGGTCATGTTTTTCCTGAACGCAGGACTGGCTCTTATTATTATGCTGGTTGTCCCGGGTATTGCACTTTTGACTGTATATTTCCAGAATAAGATTCTTCACTGGAACCGTCAGGTGCGCCGGATCAATTCCCAGATTACCAGTGCGTATAATGAAGGCATCACGGGTGTAAAGACTTCCAAAAGCATGGTAATTGAGAAAGACAATGACAAAGCATTTTATTCCTGTACTTCCAGGATGCATCAGGCTGCCAGCCGGTGTGCCAAATTAAATGCGGTATATATTCCGATTATCCTGTTTTTTGGCTCCGTGGTTTCCGCCATTGTTCTGACCAGAGGGGGCGGCATGGTGCAAAAAGGTCTGATGCATCTGGGGACGTTATCGGTATTTATCTCTTATGCGGTGACGATTTTTGAGCCGATTCAGCAGTTGGCAAGGCTGTTATCAGAACTGATTTCCTGCCAGGCCAACATCGAGCGGGTGACAGATCTTCTGGAACAAAAACCAAATGTGGTGGACAGAGAAGAAGTCATAAATCAGTATGGTGACGCCTTTACAGCAAAAAAGGAGAACTGGGAGCGGATCAAAGGAGATATCGTGTTCGAGGATGTGTCTTTTATGTATCCGGATGGAAAAGAGTATGTGTTGGAACATTTTAATCTGCATATATCTCCGGGGATGAATGTGGCGATCGTAGGAGAGACAGGGGCGGGTAAATCTACATTGGTAAATCTGCTTGGGCGTTTTTTCGAACCTACAAAGGGGCGGATTCTCATCGACGGCGTGGATTATCGGGAGCGGTCCCAGCTGTGGCTGCACAGCCAAATGGGCTATGTGCTGCAAAACCCACATCTGTTCTCCGGTACAGTGCGGGAAAATATTCGATATGGGCGTCTTGACGCTACAGACGGAGAAGTGGAAGAAGCAGCCAGACAGGTGTCTGCAGATACGGTGGCAAAAAAACTGGAGCAAGGATATGAGACTAATGTAGGAGAGAGCGGCGGACGTCTTTCGGTGGGAGAAAAGCAGCTTATCTCTTTTGCCCGGGCGATACTGGCAGATCCGGCAATTTTTGTGCTGGATGAGGCGACTTCTTCCATAGATACCAGGACGGAGCAGTTAATCCAGAAAGCGGTGGAACATCTGTTAAAGGGGCATACATCTTTCGTGATTGCCCATCGGCTTTCAACGATCCGGCAGGCAGATCTGATTCTGGTGGTAAAAGACGGGAAAATATTAGAGCAGGGGACACATAAAGAACTGCTTGCCCGGGATGGTTATTATAGTGAACTGTATGCCCGGCAGTTTGAAGAAGAAGCAGCTATGCGGGTGTTTTCGGGCGAAATGTGATGATTTCCTCATAATTTTCTCACAAATTTCTCACATTTTCTATATAAAGTCTAAAAGACGGAGTATATACAGAACAAAAGAAATGGGAGAAAGATACAAATGAAGGAAATAACGACGAAATTTAATGAACAGACAGAAAAATACCGCCAAAATTTTCGAAAATACGGCTATTCAGAGTTCAGTATGTTTATGCCCAGCGACCGCAGGGTGATCCGATATTATGAACTTTTAAAACATTTTGAGTTTTTTCAGGCGGGAGACTTTTCTGCCCCGGTGGTAATCTGCGACGCCGGATGCGGTTTTGGAGATATTAATAAGTATTTAAAATCTCTGGGAATGAAAAATTACCGGTATATCGGACTGGACGTGGTAGATGAATTTATGGAGACAGGAAGAAACCGTTACGGAGGCGCACAGGCTTCTTATATCAAACGGAATTTTATCACGGACGATATTACGGATTTGCAGTTTGATTATGCCGTATCGTCCCAGACTTTTACCATTCAATACACAGAAGAAGACAATAATTATGAGACAATTTATGGGGCGGTAGAGAAGCTTTTCGCTCAGTGTAAAAAAGGAGTTTCTTTTAATTTTTTCACAGACAGAGGTGATTTTAAACGTCCGGGAACCGCCTACCACAGCCCGGTAAAGCTTCTGGAATTTGCCTATTCGCTGTCTAATCATGTGATTCTGGATAATGGATGTTTTCCCTATGAATGTACCCTTACCATTATAAAAGACAATGCCTGCCGGGAAAACGGCATGGTGTTCGACCAGTTTATGAGAGTCCATAAAAAAGAGTTTCAAGACGGCATTTTTACGGTCAATCCAAAGTAGAGGAACAGATGCTTTTGCATAAAAACCAGAAGCAGATCAGGCCGCTTTCACAGTCTACGCCGTAGGGGATGCCATGGGCTTTCAGGATCGTACTGACAATGGACAGACCGATGCCTGTACCTTGGCGTCTGGCGCCCTGATGCTGGCTTCTTTGATAGCGTTCCCATATAAGCTTTTGGTTTTCTTTGGAGATGGGATCTCCGGGATTGGCTATAGTTACTTTATATCCGTCTGTAGTCATTGCGACAGAAATAGTGATGACACCGCCGTTTTGGGTGTGATTTACAGCGTTGTTTAAAAGATTCCGGATCACCTGGCTCAGTTTTAAAGCGTCTGCCTGTACCCTGCATTCCTCCCTGGGACGCTCCAGCCGAAGAATCAGATGATTTTCCGCGGCGATCTGTTCATAGAGGGACACTTCTGACTCAACGATCTCACACAGATCATATTCCCCCATATTTAACTGAAGATACCCGGCCTGGAGCTGGGAATAATCCAGGATGTCGTCTACCATCCGGCTCATTCGCTGCGCTTCGCTGATGATAAGACCTAGATCTTCCTGTCTTTTTATCTCGTCCTTCCATGTAATATCCCGGACCATCTCTGCATAACCGGCAATCAGCGCCAGAGGCGAGCGAAGTTCATGGGATACATTGGCGATCACTTCTTTTCTGAGAATATCTACCTTTTGAAGCGCTTGGCCCAGCTTTTCCACCGAGTCGGCCAGTTGGCCGATCTCATCTTTTTGCGTCAGTCCGGGAGATGCATCCAGATCACCTTTGGCCAGAAGATCTACAGACTTTTTAATTGCAAGTATTGGCTTTGTGTATTTTTTGGCGAGAAAAGCAGCCAATATGGAAGCAGCCAGCGTCAAAAGGATGCTCAAGGCCACCATCTGCTGCCGGTTCATATCCAGTACATTATAAAGCTCGGTAAAAGACCGATAAAGGATAAGATAAGCATTCTGTCCGCGGTAGGTCACAGGAACGCCTGTCTCGTAAGCATAGATCTGGTTCCTTTTCCGATGTTCTTTGGTGTAAGGGATTCCTTTAAGGATGCACTGGTATTCTTTGCTGTTTGTGATCCGGTTCCAGATCTCTATGTCGCTGGGAGTTGCTTCCAGATTAACCGGATAATCATAGCTGTACATGGCAGCCAGCTGGCCGTCATGATTCGCGATGATCAGTTTTCCGCGGGCAGCGTTAGTTAAATAAGAGATCAGCCGTTCATTGTCAGCCAGGTCTGTGATTTCCAGTTCTTCCAGGACAGAATCCAGCTGCGCCTGGACTTCCTGAATGTTGGAGTTGACATAATTATTCTCCATAAAATAAATCTGGAAACCCCACATGAAAAAGATGGTGAGGACGACCAGGAGCATCATAATGCCCCAGAGCTGCACGGCGATACCGGATAGTTTTGACAGGTGTTTTTTTCTTTCAGTGTTCAAATTTGTAGCCTACTCCCCAGACTGTTTTGATAAAATTCCGATAATTTCCCAGATGTTCCCGAAGTGATTTAATATGCGTATCCACAGTGCGGGTGTCCCCGTAATAGTCAAATCCCCATAAGGCGTTTAAAAGCTGCTCTCTGGAAAATACAATATGTTCATTTTGCGCCAGTTTGACTAAAATGTCAAATTCTTTTGGGGGCAGTTTGACCGGCGATCCGTCCAAAGAGACTTTGCGGGTCGCCGGTTCGATGGTCATACCGCCGAAAACAAGACAATCATTCGGTATCTTTTGATTGGTGCGCCGCAGGACGGCGTTGACCCTGGCCATCAGCTCTTTTGGGCTGAAAGGCTTGGGGACGTAGTCGTCGGCCCCCAGGCTAAAGCCTAAGAGCCGGTCGTACTCTTCACTTCTGGCCGTGAGCATGATGATCGGCGTCTGGGTCAGGGCGCGGATCTTTTCAAGCGCTTCAAAGCCGTCCGGGCCGGGCATCATTACGTCCAGTATAATAATATCAAAATTTTTTTCCTGAATAAGATGCAGAGCCTGTATGGAATCTTCTGCTTCGGTACACTGAAAATTTTCCAGCTGCGCATAGGTCAGGATCAGCCTGCGAAGATGCAGGTCGTCGTCTACAATCAGCATAGTTGACATGGCAGTTTCCTTCTTTCCGGATTATACTTTTAAAGACTGTTCATACTCTTTCAGCGATGTAAGCGCCTGCTTAGAAAGGGGGATCAGCACTATCATATTGAAGATGGTCATCAGTCCGATGCCCACATCGCCCAGATCCCATACAAAAGTATACGCCGCCAGGCCGCCGATGAAAAGCATAATCAGGGCAAGAAGTTTATATAAAGTCTGGGACAGCCAGTTGTCGCCAAACAGATAGGCAACGTTGGATCTGGCGTAAAACAGGATGCCGATGAAAGTGGAAAAGCTGAAAAGCCAGAGGACTATAGCGATAAAAATCACACCAAAGCTTCCCATATGATAATCCATGGCCTGTTGTAATAGATCCATGCCTTCCAGCCCTTGTGTCAGAGTTTCCGGTGTCAAAAGCATAATCATGGCGGAACAGCTGCAAATCACGATTGTATCGATAAACACGCCAAAAGCCTGTAAAAGTCCTTCTTTGGCAGGGTGGCTGATATCAGCTGCCGCAGCTGCACAGGGTGCAGAACCGCTGCCTGCTTCATTAGAAAAAAGTCCCCGTTTTGCGCCGTTCATAAGTACGGCTCCAAAACCGCCTGCCGCTGCCTGGCGAAGGCCGAAAGCCTCGGAAAAGATACGCCCGAAGACATCCGGAAGCTGGCCGATATTTTTGACAATTATGATCAACGTGAGCAGGAAATAAAAACCTGCCATGATTGGGACCACGATATCCAGCACCTTGACCGTTGCGTTTTTACGAAGGACGATAACGGCGGCAATGACTACCAGAACAGCCGTCGTATAAATGGGCGGAATGCGAAAGGCGTTTTCAAAAGCGGATGAGACGGAATTTCCGATCACCTGACTGATTCCGCACCAGCAAATCAGTCCTGAGACAGCGAAAAGCACTGCCGTTATGGAACGTCTGCGCGTACTTCCCTTTTTTATAAAAAAGTGATGGATGTAATAGGCAGGACCGCCTCTGTAGCCGCCGTACAGGGGATCTTCTTCTTTGTAAATCTGTGCCAGCGTGGCTTCCGCGAAAGCGGTGGACGACCCTAAGATGGCGGTGAACCACATCCAGAAAACAGCGCCTGCGCCGCCTATGGAGATGGCTGCCACGACGCCTACCAGATTGCCCATGCCCACCCGAGTGGCGGTAGAGATGATGAGGGCCTGCAGGCCGGAGATAGAATTTTTCTGCGTTGGATTTTTCTTTTCTATGGCAATCTTCAACATATCCGGGAAACGGCGGAAAAGAAGGAACCGGGTCCGTATGGTAAAGTAGATACCGGACGGAATCAGGAGCAACACCAGAAGCGACAGCCCCAAGCTGCTCCCTCCGGGCAGCGGAATCGTGATCAGGTCTCCCCACAAGATTTGATAGACAAAGCGAAAAACAGTCATAGTACTTATACCCCCATATCATTTGCATTTCTTTCATTTCTAGTATATAGTAAAACATAACATCTGTAAAATTGATAATAACGATAGACAGGATTAAAAAAATGGATATTAAAAATCTGATTACATTTATGCATGTGGCTGAGAAAAACAGCTTTACAAAAGCGGCAAAAATACTGGGTTACTCCCAGTCTACGGTATCTTTTCAGATCAGGCAATTGGAGGAGGAATTGGATACTCAACTGTTTGAGAGGATTAATCATACCATCGCTTTGACCGGCCAGGGCAGGGAAGTACTAAAATATGCGCATCAAATCCTGAAACTGACCCACGAACTGGAGAACGGGATGCAGAAGGAAAAAGAGGTTACAGGCCATTTTCGCCTGGCTGTACCCGACTCCCTGTGCGATTCCCTTTTAAAAGAAGGGTTTGCGGATTTCAGGCTTAAGTATCCAGGCATTAGTTTAAAAATTATTGCCACAGGAACGGAAGAGATGTTCCGGTTGATTAATCACAACGAGGCGGATGCGATCCTGACGCTGGATAATCATATTTATAATACAGAATATGTGATTGTTAGGGAGGAACAGGTGCGTATGCACTTTGTGGCGAAGGCAGGACACCCCTTATGTAAAAAAAAGAACGTGTGTATGGAAGAACTGGTCAGAGAGCCTTTTGTGCTGACGGAAAAAGGCATGAGCTACCGGCGGTTGATGGACGAGAAACTGGCGGCTGTGTCTTTGGAAATTCAGCCGGTATTGGAAGTCGGAAGCACAGGGCTGATCTGCTCTTTGGTGGAGCAGGGCGTGGGGATATCCTACCTTCCCGACTATGTGACTGCTACCGGTGTGAAAACAGGGAAACTTGCCTATGTGCCTGTGGAAGGATTTGAGGCGGGGATATGGAAGCAGCTTTTGTACCACCGGGACAAATGGGTGTCGCCGCAGATGGAATCAGTGATTGAGTATTGTATACAGAGGGAGTTTGCGTGAATGGCGTGAGGATTTTATATCTGTGATTGCTTTATGAAGCCGGATGGGATAAAATATAAAACATAAATTTATACAAAGACAAAACAGGACGGAACAAATGATGAAAGAAGAATTTATGAGACAATTGGCGCTTAAGAACGGCTTTGCGGCTGCGGCTGTGATTCATGCAGAGGAAATCTATACAGTACCGGAATACCGTGAGTTTTGTGTACAAAATCTGTGCGGGAATTATGGTAAAAATTATGGATGTCCGCCTTATTGCAGGACGCCGGAAGAGATGAGAAAAAAGATTCTCCGATACAGCCGCGCGCTGGTCCTGCAGACCAGAAATCAGGTGGAGGATATGTATGACGGAGCGGAAACAGGCAGGCTTAAAAAAGCACATACAAAAAAGACACTGCAGCTGATACGGCTCTTAAAAGAGCAGGGGATGGAAGGCAAAGGACTGGCAATCATGGCAGGTTCCTGCAATTTGTGTGAATCCTGCAAAATGCCGGAGGGTCAGCCATGTCCCCATGAAGATATGAGCTTTTCGTGTCTTTCCGCCTATTGTATCGACGCGGGGCATCTGGCAAAATCCTGTGGGATGGATATGTCATGGACAGGGAATATTGTATCGTTTTTCAGTATTTATCTGTTTGACGAGTAAATGGAGGCAAAAGACGTGGTATTGAAGAATAAATATCCTATATGTGAATTTGACACCGGTAAAAATCCGATGATTCAGGCAACGAATTTTTTGGCTAAAAGCCTTCCTGAAAAATGTGTGGTTACTT
>CAJUMT010000077.1 GCA_910587495.1 uncultured Lachnospiraceae bacterium
TCATCAAATAAATAGAGCCATTTTAGAGCCAAACGGCATAAAGCAATCCCGGAAACGCCCATTTTATCAGCATTTCCGGGATTTTATCCGTTACTCGAACTCTATGGTCCCCGGCGGCTTACTCGTCAGGTCATACAACACCCTGTTCACGCCTTTCACCTCATTAATAATCCTATTTGTCACCTTAAAAAGCACCTCATAAGGAATCTGCGCGCACTCTGCCGTCATAAAGTCGCTGGTGTTCACGGCCCGCAGCGCCACGGCATAGTCATATGTTCGAAAATCTCCCATCACTCCCACGGAGCGCATATTCGTAAGCCCCGCAAAATACTGTCCCAGCCCCTGGTCCAGCCCGGCTTTTGCAATTTCTTCCCGATAGATATAGTCTGCCTCCTGGACAATTTTTACCTTTTCCTCCGTCACTTCCCCGATAATGCGGATACCAAGGCCAGGGCCGGGAAAAGGTTGACGATAGACCAGATGCTTAGGAATGCCAAGCTCTAAGCCAGCCTTCCTGACTTCGTCTTTAAACAGCATACGCAGCGGTTCGATGATCTCTTTAAAATCTACCACATCGGGAAGTCCGCCTACATTGTGATGGGATTTGATGACTGCGGACTTGCCAAGGCCGGACTCAATGACGTCCGGATAAATTGTCCCCTGCACAAGAAAATCCACGGCCCCAATTTTCTTTGCCTCTTCTTCAAATACGCGGATAAATTCTTCTCCTATGATTTTTCGTTTCGTTTCGGGTTCCGTAACACCTTTTAATTTGTCATAATACCTCTGTTGGGTGTTGACCCGTACAAAATTCAATTCATAGGGGCCGTTTGGGCCAAATACGGCTTCCACCTCGTCGCCTTCGTTTTTGCGGAGTAAACCATGATCCACAAAAACGCAGGTCAACTGTTTTCCTATAGCTTTGGAAAGCAACACTGCTGCTACGGAAGAGTCTATGCCGCCGGACAGGGCGCACAGCGCTTTGCCGCTGCCGACTTTCCTGCGAATACTCTGAATAGTTTCTTCCACAAAGGAACCCATCTGCCAGTCGCCGCTGCATCCGCATACATCATAAACGAAATGCCTGAGCATCTTCTGTCCTTCTTTCGTATGCATGACTTCCGGATGGAACTGAGTCGCGTATATCTTTTTCTCAGGATATTCCATTGCAGCTACTGGGCAGACCTGCGTATGAGCCGTCACATGAAAACCCTCCGGCACCCGGGAAATATAATCTGTATGACTCATCCACACTACCGTGGTCGGCTCTACATCCTGAAACAACACGGAGGTCTTGTCCACTTGCATTTCCGTATGTCCATATTCACTGACCGGAGCCGTCTTAACCTCCCCTCCTAAGCTGTAGGCAACCAACTGGGACCCATAGCAAATACCCAGAATCGGTATCCCCGCCTCAAATATTTCTTTCTGATAATGGGGGGAAGCCTCATCATAAACGCTGTTAGGACCTCCTGTAAATATAATTCCTTTGGGATTCATCTCTTTGATCTTATCAAGCGCTAACGTATATGGATGAACCTCGCAATACACATTGCACTCTCTGACTCTCCTGGCAATCAGCTGATTATACTGCCCGCCGAAGTCCAATACGATCACCGTCTCTCTTGCCACTCAGTTTTCCTCCTCCGTATTTTTTGAAAACATTATAAAGGATGGATAATCTCTTGGCAAGCCCCAAAGCCTGCGATTACATAAGGCGCAGGCCCCGGTGTGAAACCTGCCTATTTTATACATGATGCTGATGCAGATATTTTTCCCGCGTGGCCAGTCCGCCGCGTATATGGCGTTCAGATTTATTCAGGTCGAGTACCTTCCTGGCCTCCGACGCCAGATGAGGATTAATATAAAGCAGGCGCTCCGCCACATCTTTATGCACAGTGGATTTGCTGACGCCGAACCGCTCCGCGGTCTGCCTCACCGTCGCGTTATGGTCTATAATATAATTGGCTATATGCACCGCCCGTTTCTCAATATAGTCTTTCAAGGTAATCCCTCTAAGGATGTTTTTTACATCTTATGCAGGGACAACCTTCAATATGTTCAGATCAAGGGGCGATCTCCATCACTTTTTTCCCCGGTTTCTCAGGCAGAATATCCTTGTGCCGGTAGATACTTAAGACCAGTCCCAACAACATATAAGATACGACGGTTGCGCTTCCCCCATAAGAGAAAAAGGGCAGCGTCACCGAAGTGGGGGGGCAAAGATTAAAGTTCACTGCAAGGCACAATACAAGCTGTATAAAAAACAGAATCCCGCAGCCGCATCCCGTAATCATACCCAGCTGATTTTTCTGCCTGACGGAAATCCTGAAGATCTTCATGACCAGGAATGCCAGGAGCAGAAGCGCCAGCACGCCTGCCAGAACTCCGTAAATACTGATCACGCTCACCAGGATGTAGTCCATGTTATAATCCGGCAGGCGTTCCGATAACTGCAGGGCGTTTCCTGCTTCCCCGCCCAGCAGGCGGCTGCCGCTTAAAAATTCCCTGGTCACCTGGCCATAGTAACTATAATCGGGGTTCCCTGAAAAGAACGCTTTGATCCGCTCGATCTGATAGGCGGCGAGGTGGCCTGTGGATATAAGGCCCCAGAGCAGAACCGGCAGAGCCAGGATCCCGGCTCCTATAATAACCAGGTCTCTCTTTTTATGAATCTTATACCATCCTTTCCACACGGCGATAAAAAGCATTCCCGTAAAGGTCCAGCCCAGGACGGTCGCCAGGTTCAAAGACGGCATCCTGAAAGCCATAAAGACCGGTGCCGCCGCCCATAAAAATAATTTTCCCAGCGCCTTATATCCCTCTCCCCTGTATTGATACAAAAGCCCTCCGAAGACAGGCACATATAAGTACATCAACGTAGAGATAGACAATGTGAACGGCCCGACCCGGATATACCGCACCATACCGTGTATTTGGACGCCCAGAAAATGGCTGCCCAGCACCAGAAATAAAAGCATACCTGCCGCCATCCACCTGGCATGCCTGGCCAGGATGCTGTAGTCCACACGGTAGACCAGAAGCATCAGGCAAAAGCCAAGGAGCGTAAAAGTAACATTGTTCCAAAAATAGTATAATCCCATCTCGGAAGCTTCTCCGCTTCCTATGAGCGCTGCGTGAATGGCAAGATTGAAAAAAGTGAGCATCGCCGCCAGCGCGAGTACGCTCCAGGACATCTTCGGCCTATGGACCCGGTCTAAAGATACGCCGGTTTCCACCGGATCTCCCATCTGCCGAACGGCCTGTTCTAAAGCTTCACTTTGCGGCATCCCTTCCGCTTCATAGGCCTCTACCTGCTCCATAATATGGTCTTTTAGTTCGTCAATAACCAGTTCTCTTGCTTTCTGGCAACGGATCTGTTCGGTTACTTTGCTCAAATATTCTTCCATCCTCATGTCCACGCCTCCAATGCAAGGACACTGGCCACGGCATTTGCATACTGCTGCCACTCCTCCTTTTTTTTATCCAGATATTTCCTACCGTCTTTCGTGATATGGTAATACTTCCTCATCTTGCCTGCCGCTTCTTGTTCGTAGGAAGTGACAAAATATTTTTCTTCCAGATTGTGAAGAAGCGGATAGAGAGACCCCGCTTTTAATTCGAATACGTTCTCCGAGCGTTTCCGCAGAGTATCGATCATCTCATACCCATACATATCCTTTTCCGTCAGCAGCCTTAAGATCATCATCGCCAGGCTGCCGGATACCAGTGTCCGGTCAACTGCCATCATATACCTCCTATTAAAGTTCCGCTACAGCCCTCTCAATGCCCACTGACTGGAAGAATTTCCAGCCGCTTAAAGCATGCGTCAGGAAATCCTTCCGGGCATTGCGTGGGCTTTCGCTGTCAAAGTCACACGTTTATATAGTTCATCTATATATAGATTATCTATATAATAACCCGGACGATGCTCTCTGTCAACCCTCTTTTTCAGGCCGTTTCCTGCTCCATCTTACGAATTTGCCGCATTTCAGTCAAAATCATCAGAATCGCTGCCGCGCCCGCCGCCAGATCCGCAATGGGACCTGCGTACATAATGCCGTCGATCCCCATGAAAATCGGAAAGAGAATGATTAACGGCAGCAAAAAGAGAATCTGCCTTGTCAGTGATAAAAAAATTCCTTTGACCGGCTTTCCGATGGCAGTAAAGAAAGTAGAAGTCACCGGCTGGATTCCGTTTAAGAAAGTAGCAAACAGATAGATACGAAAATACTGCACGGCAAAAAGAAAATATTCTTCCGAACCGTCTCCGAAAGCAGAAATGATCTGACGGGGAAATACCTGAAACAGTAAAAATGCCAGAACAGAAACAGTCATTGCATAGGACACGGCAAGCCGATAGACCTCCCGTACTCTCCCATACTGTTTCGCTCCATAATTAAATCCGGCGATAGGCTGAAGCCCCTGAGCCAGACCGATCACCACAGACATATATAACATGTTTACTTTAGTTATAATACCCACGCAGGCCAAAGGAACAGATTCTCCATAGACAGAGCGGGCTCCATAATATTTAAGCGAATTGTTTAGTACCACCTGTACAATCATCATGGCAATCTGATTAAAGAAAGAAGACAGGCCCAAAGACATGATCCGCAGAACATACTCACATTTTATGAGCAGGTGGTTCTTTTTTAAGGTCACCGTTTTACAGTGAAGCATATATTTGAAAATCAGGCTTGCTGCCGCTATCTGACCTAAAATCGTCGCCAGGGCAGCTCCTGCCATCCCCATTTGAAATACGAAAATAAACAGCGGATCCAGTATGGTATTGATTACGGCTCCTGTGAGATTGCAGAGCATGGCATATCTTGGCGTGCCGTCTGCCCGCACCAGATGGGCGCCTCCTGTGGAATAAACTAAAAAAGGAAACCCTATGGAAGTGATGCGGGTATATGTAACGGCATAGCCCAGCACACTGTCAGGCGCGCCGAAGAATTTGAGCATGGGCGTTAAAAAAACCTGCGCCGCCATGCACAGAACAAGACCTGAGAAAAACAAAAGCACAGCGGCATTCCCCATATAATGAACTGCCAGCTCCTTTTCCTTTCGCCCCATAGCCAGATTAAATGCCGACGCGCCGCCGATTCCCATCAGAAGCGCCAGCGCTGTGCAGGATGTAGTCAAAGGAAACGCCACATTAGTGGCCGCATTTCCCAGCTCTCCGATACTTCTCCCGATAAAAAACTGATCCACAATGTTATAAAGCGCCCCTACCAGCATAGCAATAATACTGGGAACGGCAAACTGGCGAATCAGCCGCCTTACCGGCAATGTACCCAATATATTCTCATTTTTCTGGTTCATTTTCTTTCCTCTCTTCTATTGTTATTTCTGGATTTTTCTTTCGATCCGAATAGAATTGAATGCAGAATCGCCTGAATTAAAGCCTGAAAAACTCTTTTGGCTGAATGATCACCCGAATGGCGCTTTTGGCGCAGTGAATCCCGTTGACGCGCAGCTCATAGACCGCCGTCGCCTCCAGCCTTTCTTCTTCCTCTATCACTGTTACACTGGTTGTATATGTTTCTAAAAGGAAACTGCCGTAGGGAATTGCATATGTACAGCTCTGGCTTTTAGCTTCCTCGAAAATCATAGCAGCATTAACCGCTCCTTTTTTCTGCACTTCCATACAGCGGTCCTTAATCTTAATCCGGTTTTTAACGGGCGCAGACATCCCTTCCATCCGCTCTTCAAAAAGAATATAATGCGCCCCATTTCTCTCGTAGTGTTCTCCTATATGGACGACCTCAATAGCGTCATCGTCTTCATCCATCGTATGAAGACCTGTAATGGTCACCATAACATCTTTGGTCATGCTCCATCCTCCTGCTTTCGTACTTACTTATTACGCTTTATTGTATCCCTTTTTTCCCTTTTATTCAAGCCTTTTTCCAGTCATTCGTTATAATCCCAGCCATTGAAACTTAACTTCCACCGGCAGCCTATCCGGGTTCGGTCGTTCATACATCAGGCTCCACCAGGCCATCATACGCACCGGTTCTTCCTGTTTGCACTCCAAAGGTACCGCATGCAGCCCGCAGGGTATGGACAGGCAGCCTGTAATCCCAAATCCTAACAGCATGGAACATAATATGATCAATAGTTTTCTTTTCATAGTAGTGATATCTCCTGCTCCAAAATTTACTATCAGTATGGCCAGGAAATTTCTCCTTTATACGTCCCTGCCCCAGTGACCATAGGGATCTTGCAAGGTTTTTGATTATACCATGCGTTTAAGATCTTATGGATCGGCATTCCTTCTTCAGGGTGATCTTCTTTTTTTGCCTCCTCCGAAGCGTCGCTTTGCGTCGCATAAGCAAGCGTTCCGCGAGAATACACTTCGCCTGCCTGAATTTCTTTTAGCAGCCCGGAAAAATTATGCTGCTTTAACAGTTTTTCTGAAAAATAAAAACATTTCAGATGATTAAAATCCATATTCTTCTGACAAGACTCCCAGTACAGCTCTTTGGCCGCCGAAAGCGACGCCGCTTCTGTCTGGAATGGTTCTTCTTTTTCTTCCTCCTTCTCTCCCCCGGACGCCGCGCCAAAACCAAAGGTAAAAAGATAGGTATCCTCTTCCCCTGCATCCACGCTTACGGCCATAACAAGGCTTCTTTGTTCCAGTTCCTGCGCGCCGCAGCCTGTCAAAAAGAAAGGCATCAGCAGGAAAAAGCAGGATACAGCCGCCTTTTTTCCTTTTCCGCCGACTTTACCGAATCCGTATATGAGTAACAGCAAAATCTGCAGAGGAGTGGTTACATAATATAAAAGCCATTGTCCCCATTCTATACAAGCCGGGCTGCATCCGCACACAAAAGAAACTGCCAGCAAAACTATCAGCAGATATTTATGTTTTTTATCTGGTTCCTGGTCCATAAGCGGCGCAAAAAGTCCGCTGCACAGTAAAAATAATCCGATTACCCAGGCAAATACGAATAAAGCATCCAGCCTGCCGATCACATTTCCCGGGAAATGCGCCAGCGTCATGGCGGAAGCCAGCGGAAACAAAAGTCTTGTATGTCCTGCATTTCCGTAGATGCAGTAGGTAAACAGGCTCCAGGCCAGCGTAAATAAGCCTCCTGTAATCCAAATCTTAAAAACCGCCTTTCCATATCCTTTTTCTCCCGCGATCTGCCCCCGCAGATGCCAGAGTCCCTGGATGGCTCCCAGCCAGCAGAACAGCCTGTATCCTCCGTATACATTATCATTGTCTAAAAAAACCTGAATCTCTAAAAGTCCCCCCGGACGTACTTCGCCGTACATCAGTATTGATAATAAAAGAAGGAGAAAGAGGAAAAAAGGAAACAGCACTTCTCCCACCCGCATCCTGCACTCCAATCCTTTATATACATTATAATAGCAGAACAGATAAAACCATCCTGTAATGATCCAAAGCGCCGTATCCGTCAGCAGAAATCTCTGCACCAAAAGTCCGGATAATCGAACCAGCATCGTTCCTAATATCCAATAATGTGCATAACAGAGTATCTTTACGGGCCAGGCTTCGGGACGGGGTGTAAACACAGTCACGGCCAGGAACAGTCCCCAGAACGCCAGCCCCAGCAAGATGCTGCCAGTGCTTTTTTGATTCATCAATAAAGGTGGTAAAAGCGCGCTTAAGCTGATACACGCCACCGCATGATTACGATACAATTGTCGTACGGATATCCTTCCGTTTCCAGAAAACATATCATCCCTTCTTTCTAAGTTTTACTCTCGCGTTCCGCTTAGCAAAGATGGGTCTTTGTCCCATCATACGGAAAGGAAAGCGGATCAGGCTGTCGCGCTCGTCCTCGTAGTCGTTTAAGTCAGAAGCTACATAAGGCATCAGATACGGAATCCCAAAACTGTTCAGATGGGATAAATGAATCAACACCCACAGATAGGAAAGCAGCACGCCGTACAGTCCCAGCCAGGCGCCCATAAAGATACATCCATACTTTAAAAGCCGAAAAGCGGAGGCAAACTCTTCATTAGGAATTGCAAAAGAGCAAAGGGCGGTAAAAGCCACCACAATTACTACAATAGGGCTTACCAGATTGGCTGCCACCGCGGATTGGCCGATGATCAGGCCGCCTACAATACCGATGGTATTGCCGATGGGGCCGGGCAGGCGTATACCGGCTTCCCGAATCAGCTCAAAAGAAATTTCCATCAAAAGCACTTCTCCCAGGGAGGGAAACGGCACGCCTTGGCGTGCCGCCGCCATAGATAAGATCAGGTTCGTGGGCAGCAGGCTCGTATGCCAGGTCGTCACCGCTACATAGATGGCCGGAAAGCTCATGGCCAGAATCGCCGCAAAAAAACGAAGCATTCTGGCAAAAGTGGCGATCTCAAACCGGTTATACCAATCGTCGCTGGTCTGAAAAAAACTATTATAATCCGACGGGAAAATAAGCGCTGTGGGCGAATGATCCGTCACCAGCACCACCCGCCCTTCCAGAACCGCTGAAGCCGCCCGATCCGGACGTTCCGTAGACTGAAACTGCGGAAACGGAGACAGCCAGTGCTTCTCCGTCAACTGCTCCAGCATACCGCTGTCCAAAATTCCGTCGATTTCATACGCATCCATGCTTTCTTTTATCGTATGCAGAAGATCCGGATAGATCAGATCATCCATATACACCAGCGCCGTCATCGTATGGGAACGGACCCCTATGGTCTGCTCTTCCACCTTCATACGCGGGTCCCTGATTCTTTTTCGAATCAAAGCCACATTGAGTTTCTCGCTCTCCGTAAACCCTTCTTTAGAACCCCGCATGACCTTTTCGCTTTCCGCCTTCGACACGCCCAGCCCCGGATATCCCTTGCTGGAAATCTTATATACGGTATCGTCTCCCTGTAAAAACAAAATTGCGTTGCCCGCCAGAAGCGCTGCCTGCGCTTCCTCATAAGTAGAAAGCGGCTGTACATCCGAAAGCCCTATTATATGGTCCTCCAACATCAGATTACTGACCGCCACTTCTACATAAACAAGAAAGCCCTCTCTCTTTTTATCCCCCACATACACCTGTCTTTTTAAAATATCATCGCACTTTTCAAACGTATCTTCCGCCCATTTCCTATTATCTTCCAGTACCCTGGACACCTCTCCCATCCCATTCACCTCTCAAATCAAAAAGGATGAGCAAATGCTCATCCTCATCTACTAATCCCTATTATCTCCCGCACATCCCATTTTATACCATAAAATGATATCCCCTATTCATGCGCTGCCGCGCCATTATATCCTCCTGACATTATACGGCACCGTCACATACGCCTGCTTCACAAACCGCTTCCCTTTCATCCCCCTGTACGCTCTCCTCGCCTTCTCCTGGTTATCAAAAATTCCGAACACTGTAGGCCCGCTCCCGCTCATCATCGCACCCAGTGCCCCCGCACTCATCATGCATTTCTTGATCCGGTCAATCACCGGATATGCAGAAACCGTAACCGTCTCCAGTACATTTCCCATACGCGACGAAAGCGCCGCCAAATCTTTTTCTTTAAGCGCTTCAATCATAGCGTCCACATCCGGATGCTGCTCTGCTTTTAAGTCGTTGGCATGTAAGTTCTCATATACATATTTTGTAGACACATTAACCCCTGGCTTGGCAATCAGCAAATAACATTTCGGCATGGGCGGAAGCACTGTAAGTCTTTCTCCGATCCCTTCCGCCAACGCGGTCCCTCTTAAAATACAGTAAGGTACATCCGCACCCAGCTTCACGCCCCGTTCCATCAGGTCCTTGCAGGAAAGTCCCAGCCCATACATCTGGTTCATGCCCCACAAAACGGCTGCCGCATCGGAACTCCCGCCTGCCATACCCGCCGACACAGGTATCTTCTTCTTTAACTGAATGGAAATCCCGTCTCGAATATCAAACTCCTCCATCAAAAGCTGCGCCGCTTTATAAACCAAATTATTTTCATTGGTAGGAAGGTAATACAGGTTCGTCTGCACCTTTATTCCTTCCTTCCAAGATTTTTTCAGTTCCAGTTCATCACACAAACTGACTGTCTGCATAATCATCTTTACTTCATGATATCCGTCCTCACGCCTTTTAAGTACATCCAGGCCCAGATTAATCTTACCCAGTGCTTTTAACTGTATTTTGTTCATAAGTTTCATCCCCCTTAGTATCTTCATTATATCGGACAGACGCTTTTATTTCAACATCTTATCTCGCGACCTCTTTTACAAGCAGTATTTTCTGTCCGGTTTTCAAACCTTCTTCCTTTAATCCGTTCAATTCCATGACCGCCTCGCAGGCTGTGGCATGACTTTTGGATATGTCCCACAAAGTTTCTCCTGGCTGAACTATATGGATGACCATTCCGGGCATCTGTTTAATGCGCTCCATATCCAGCGGTTCTTCTGTTAGTTCTTCCACCAGTTCCAGATCTTCTTTGCTGAAAAATAATACCTGCATTTGAATCATTGCTTTAAACTCGATCTCCGACGCGTCCATCATAGATACTGTCAGCTGATCCAGGCATAAAAAGACCTGCCATTCGCAGTTTTTCTCACAATCTGACAATTCCGCCGTATGTTCAAAGGGGAAAGACTGCACCGCGCAGGCCAAAGGCTGCGCATCATCCGAAGACGCATATAACACCCATAATTCCAGTGTTCCCTGAACCAGCACCCCCTGCTCGCTTTTTTCGGAATGCTCCATATGAACCCTTGCACCCGAACTCAAGATTTGCATAACTTTTGGATCTGTCTCCGAGAGTTTCATGCGTCCGTTAACCCTTGCCCTGGAATCTGACACACCCCGTGCAAAGTCCCAGGTATACTTCTGTCTCTGGAGTGTAATTTCCTCGTTCAAACTGTAGGCGTCACACAGAACATCGCAAGATATTTCTTCAAAATAGCGAAGCAAAAGATCTAATACTGCATCAATGCGCACCATGCGCGGCTCTCCGTCATAATCTGCCTGCAATTCCAACTCTGCCCGAAGGAGTGTGATCTGTGCCTTCCCTGACAGATCCGCATGGCTTTTGTCGCATTCTACTTCCTGCTGAAACGGAATACCCTGCTCCACCCACTGCAGTCTGCCTGGTTCATCCTCACACTCATATAAAAAGAATACCATCAGCTCACCTTTTATAAGGATTCTGCCTTCCTCCTGGCGCGCTTCCGTTCCCTGCAGATACATTTCTTTCCAGATAATACGTCGTATATTGGGTCTCCCCGGAGGAAGGTTCATCTCCTCCCGAACTCTTAAAGTATCTTTTTTATGTATCACTTCCTGCTGCAAACGCACCGGACAGGTTTTCACATGCAGTCCTGTATCGCCTTCCGGACAGGTCACCAGGGGAACAGGTTGTTCTTTCATCGCTTCGCCAATCAAAGCCAATACACATTTAATATTTGCCTTTCTTGAATGAATGGCAGAAGTATGAAGGTCTTCTATCTCCCATCCAAAATCCAGAATATCCCCATCTTCCAAATCATTTAAAAAGACTGTTTCATCCACCGGTATACTTCCTTCCAGGATATCCGGCATTCGCTCGTTTCCTTCCCCGATATATAGGATTTTATACAGAAAGATTCCACGGACTTTCACCTTTCCCGCTTCTCCTTTAATCTCATCCGGACGAAATTCTCCTTGTTTATGAATGATCCGAAAGATATCCGGTTTCTGATCAGGTACATTTAAATCCTCCTCCAACGTGATTTGGCTGACGGCCCTTCCCCGTCTGTGGACAAGCGCTACATATTTTCGTTCTAATTCCATAATCAGTATCCTTTCTGCAAGATTTTATTCAAAGACGACCGGCTGTTCCAAATCCTGAAGTTTCAGCACGATATATGGGCATGTAGTGGCAGAAGTTGTCTCTTCCCCATTCCCGGGACCTAAAAGTTCCGTATTTACATAGACCGCATTAGCGCTCAAATACAGATCATCCACGACGATGCTGAAGCCGCTGGTCTGCTGCTCTCCGTATCCGACGCAGATATACATATATCCTTCGTCCTCATAAGTTACTTTAAAAGGCTCCGCCTTTTTCTCCTCCAGCACATTGCGTAACTCTTCCGGTATTTTTTCCGGATCTAAAACGGTAAATTCCAAATCTTTTATGCGCTCCTTATCCTGCGTCTGCACACCGCAACCCGTCAGAAGGCAAAAAAGAAGCATCACAAGGCACCATTTCTGCATCCACGAAAAGTCTCCCCTCTTTCTTTCTTCTATACTATGTGAAAAAATCCCGATTAAGACCAGTGTTCTTTCCTTGTATTCTTGAGGGGTATCTATTATAATAGAATCATTGAAAGAGACAGGAGGAGGAATACCTTGCATTTTAAAACTGCAAAAGAAGACAAGACCAATCACCGCTACAGCGGTGTCCTCGCCCACCCCACTTCTTTTCCGTCCCCTTATGGGATCGGAGATCTGGGACAGGGCGCTTATGATTTTATTGACTTTTTGGCTAAGGCCGGACAGCATCTGTGGCAAGTGCTGCCTTTAGGACCTACTACCATCGGAGACTCTCCTTACCAGGGCTTTTCCGTTTTCGCAGGACAGCCTTTACTGATCAGTCCAGATCTTTTAAAAAGGAAAAAGCTTCTGACGGAGGAAGATTTGTGTCCTTTGCCGGACTTTAACCCGGACAAAGTGGATTATGAACAGGTCCTCACCTATAAAACAGGACTTTTTAAGAAAGCCTACGCCCATTTTCACCATACCGCTGACAAGAATCTTTTAGAAGAATACGAATCTTTTTGTGAAAGCAACCAGTACTGGTTAGAGGACTACTGTCTGTTTATGGCTGGAAAAGATTATCACGAAGGCCTTCCCTGGTATGAGTGGGAAGACAATTTGTTAAATCCAGATGCGTCAAACCGGGCAAAATGGCTGGAAGTACTGGAAGACAAGGTAAGCTATTACAAGTTTGTCCAGTTTATTTTCTTTTCACAGTGGTATGATTTAAAAAAATATGCCAACGAAAAAGGAATCGCCATCATTGGAGATATGCCCATCTTTCCCTCGCTGGACAGTGCGGACGTATGGGCAAACAAAAAGCTGTTCTGCTTAGACCCTAAAGGATACCCCCTGGAAGTGGCCGGCGTTCCGCCCGATTATTTCAGTGCCACCGGACAGCTATGGGGCAATCCCCTTTATGACTGGGAAACCCATGCGCTGGACGGATACCACTGGTGGATCGAGAGGATTCGGTATCAGTTGGATGAAGTTGATTATGTGCGGATCGACCATTTCCGCGGTTTCGAAGCATACTGGGCCGTTCCCTACGGAGAAGAAACCGCCTTAAATGGCGCATGGAAAAAAGGGCCGGAAGAAGAGCTGTTTCTGGCTGTTAAAAAGGCGCTGGGAGGAGAGCTTCCCATCTTCGCGGAAGACTTAGGCGTTATCACCCCGGAAGTAGAACGACTGCGGGATATGTTCGAGTTTCCAGGTATGAAAGTCTTACAGTTTGGTTTTGACGGAGGCGGGGAGAGTACTTTCCTTCCCCATCAGCTGGATACCCGCAACTGCATCTGCTACACAGGCACCCATGACAACGACACAAGCTTTGGCTGGTATACAAACACTTCTGAGCAAAACCGTGACAAAGTCCGCCGATATATGAATACAGACGGCTCAAGTGTCAGTTGGGATTTTATCCGCACCTGCCTTGGCACCATCGCCAAATACGCCATCTTTCCTGTCCAGGATCTGCTGAAATTAGGCTCTGAAGCCCGCATGAACGTCCCTGGAAGCCCCATGGGCAATTGGAACTTCCGCTTCCGCGAAGGGCTTTTAAATAAAGATATGGCAGAGGCATTAAGGCAAATGACCATACTGTATGGTCGTCTTGGATAATAGGGGGCACAAATGATACGTTTATTACTCGTTGCTCTGGTCCTGCTGCTCTATCTGATCCTGGGAATCCCGGTGTTGTTCATAGAATGGCTCATCGGCAAATGGAATCCGCATTTTCGTGATATCAGCAGCCTTCGGATGGTTCAGGCCGCTTTTAAGCTGATGCTTTGGATCTCCGGCGCAGATATCACTTACATTGGCCTGGAACATATCCCCAAAGATCAGTCCGTACTTTATATCGGCAACCACAACAGCTATTTTGATATCCTGTTAACCTACTCTAAGTGCTCCGGACTTACTGGATATGTAGCGAAAGCCGAAATGTTAAAAGTTCCGCTGCTTAGAACCTGGATGAAACGGCTTTACTGTCTGTTTTTAGACCGGGACGATATCAAGGCCGGACTTAAAACCATCCTGACTGGCATCGAATATATTAAACAGGGGATATCAATCTGCATTTTCCCTGAAGGAACCAGAAGCAAGGACGGAAAAATGCAGCCTTTTAAAGAAGGAAGCATGAAAATGGCATCCAAATCCGGCTGCCCCATCGTCCCCATAGCCATCACAGGCTCCGCAGACATATGGGAGAAACATCCGTGGAAATTAAAACCCTGCAAGGTTATCGTAGAATATGGTCCTCCCATCCTGCCCAAGGAGCTTGCAAAAGAGGAACAAAAGTTTCTCGGAGCCTACACCCAGAAAAAGATCCAGAAAATGCTGGACGGACATCATATTTAATTTATTTCAGACTATTTAGG
>CAJUMT010000078.1:0-9430 GCA_910587495.1 uncultured Lachnospiraceae bacterium
TAGAAGTACGACGACTTCTTGATCCGATCCTGGCTAAAGTATAGCAGGCTTTTGGAGTGATTCCTAAAAGCCTTATTGAAGATGTAGTCGAAAGCTGGTTTGTCGATAGGGGGGGGCTTGCATGCGATTTATAGAAAATAAAAAACTTGCTACACGGATTGGGTTTATTACAACTGTAATCAATCTGGTAGGGATGACGCTGCTCTGGCTGGTTGTATCTACTAACGCCGCTTCTATGGTCAAAAACGATATTACGAATCAAATGACCGATGCCGTGGAGTCCAGAGCTGCTATAATTAATGAGTATGTGCTTTCCGCGGAGGAATATATGACCGCTTTTGCCCTCGGCAGCGAGGTTCGTGATCTGCTTCTGGATCCAGATAATCCAATGCTTTTGGAACGGGCGCAAAAATATACGGAGGATTTTGCCTCCGTCAAAGGGGTGTTCGAGGGACTTTACATCGCTACACCGGCTACCCATGTGCTAACGCACACTTCCCAAGGGGTTATCGGTATGACCACTCGTTCAGGAAGCTCTTTAAAAACTTTTCAGGATACAATTCTATCTCGGCAGGAGCTGACAAATCTGGGAATTATGAAATCTCCCGGTACTGGAAGCATGATCCTGTCCATGTACTATCCTATATTTGAGGAGCAGCGGTGTATCGGTTATGTGGGCGCCGGTGTCTATGCCGGTCGTCTTATGGACTCGCTGCTGAATCTGGATATCAAAGGTCTGCCCAACAGTGAGTATGTATTCTTAAATGTGGATACGGGCGTCTATCTTTATCATGAGGATGAGGCGTTATTGAATACCGAAACCACCGACGCAGGATATCAGGAGATCCTTCAGTGTATTCAGGCGGATGGCAGTACCCAGGCCAGTACATATTCTTACAGAGATGAGAACGGGACTAGGCAGTTGGTGGTCTATAAATACCTGAAAGACCGCGGATGGGTTTTTATGGTTCGGGATAACGCTACAGAAGTTTATGCCACAGTGGCGACTGTGCGCGTTTTGGTAGGTGTGCTGTGCGCTGCCATGGCTGTCGCCGTTATACTGGTTACGCTTTTGATGCTGCGCCGTGAGGGAAGAGATTTGATGGCGGTTGAGCGGGCAATCGGGTGCCTGGGTGAACTGAATCTTTTTGCCGACCAGGAGCTGGAGCCTTTCTATGATCGGGCGGATGAGATTGGTATGATTGCCCAGACCACCCATCAGGTTTGCAGCTGCCTGCGAAAAACCATTGATGACGTGGGACGCATTCTGGGTGAGATAGCCAATGGCAATCTTACTGTTGACGTCGCGGCGAATGAATCTTATTATATTGGCGATTTCAAGGCTTTGTCCGCAAGCCTGCAATCCATCCACACCAATTTGGTGAACATGATCCGTGACATTTCCCAGGTGGCCGGTCAGGTCGATACCAGCGCAGAACAGGTTTCGTCAGGCGCCCAGGCGCTGGCGCAGGGTACAACAGAGCAGGCCACTTCCGTTGATGGGCTTATGATAAATGTAACATCTATTACCGCTCAGATTCAGACCAGCGCTGTGCGCTGCGGCAGCGCCAGTGAGCTGGTAGACCGAGCCACCGGTTATGCATTGGAAGCGGACACGAAAATGGAACAATTGACTGCGGCTACCAGGAACATCAATCAGTCCTCCGCTCAGATTGGCACCATCATCAAGAGTATTGAGGATATTGCGTTTCAGACCAATATTTTGGCTCTAAATGCCGCTGTGGAGGCGGCTCGGGCCGGGAGCGCCGGGAAAGGTTTTTCTGTGGTGGCAGACGAGGTTCGTAACCTGGCGGCCAAATCTGCAGAAGCCGCACAGAATACCAATAATCTTATTACGCGGTCCATGCAAAGTGCCGAGACCGGCACGGAATCTACGGATCAGGCAGTCTCGGCTATGCAGGTCATCAATGACTGCATTCAGTCTATTAAATCGCTTATGGATGAAATTGCCGCCGCCAGCGTCCAGCAGTCAGAGATGATTTCGTTGGTTGAAAACGGGATCAAGGAAATTTTCGCGGTGGTTCAGAACAATTCTTCGGCCGCGGAAAAAAGCGCATCGGTTTCTAAGGAACTGTCCCAGCAGGCGCGGACGCTGAATAATCTTATCAATCGTTTTCGCATTTAATAAATGGCAAGGACAAGGCTTAAATTTTATATTTTCTTTTGATAACAGCTAAGGCAGTCGTGGAATTACGACTGCTTTTCACATATTATTCACATTTTTCCACTTGACATAGTTAGAAATCTAACATATAATCAGTTAGATTTCTAACAATTGAAAGGAATGAGAACCATGAATGAAGAAATGTATCCCATGCGGGAAATAGTGAATCTAAGCCGTATCTGGCATCGGGTCATAGAAAAACGGATGTCTGACCTGGGGTTAAGCTCCATCCAGAGCCGGGTGCTGGGATACTTGTATTTTCAGCTTAGAGAAGGGAAAAAAGTATTTCAAAAAGAACTGGAAGAAGAATTTAAAATTCGCAAATCATCCGTCACAAGCGTGATACAGATTTTGGAGAAAAAAGGACTGATACGCAGGATCGGCGTACCGGGGGATGCCAGGAAAAAAGAACTGGTGCTGACAGAACAGGGAATCGCCGTCCAGGAGACGGTGCTTGAGCGGCTGAACCGATTGGAAGGGATGGTGTACGAGGCGTTAAGTGAAAAAGAAAGGCAACTCTGGTTTTGCTGTATCAAGAAGATAGAAGAGAGACTGAAGGAGGCAGATTATGATTAAAAAATTAACGGCCCAAATTGGGGAATATAAAAAAGATACGCTGATGTCCCCGGTCAGCGTGACGTTCGAAGTGATCTTAGAAGTGCTGTTGCCGGTGTTGATGGCGTCTGTCATCGACCACGGCGTGGAAGCCGGGGACATGAACTATGTAATCAAGATGGGCGCCGTTATGCTGGTGGTGGCTATGCTGTCACTTCTGGCCGGCACGATGTCCGGTATCTTTGCAGCCAGGGCTTCCATGGGATTTGGGCGGAACTTAAGAAAAGCCATGTATGATAACATTCAGGATTTTGCTTTTCATAACATTGACAAATTTTCCACGGCAGGTCTTGTGACCCGTATGACCACGGACGTGACCAATATCCAGAACGCGTTCCAGATGATCATCCGTATGCTGGTGCGGGCGCCGATTATGATGATATCTGCGTTGTTTATGTGCGTTACGATCAGCCCAAAACTGTCTTTGATCTTTCTGGCAGCGCTGATATTTTTAGGATGCGTGATGTTCTTTATCGTCACGCGGGCCTTTCCCATCTTCGATGAACTGTTTAAAGGGTACGACAGGCTTAACGCCAGCGTACAGGAGAATCTGACTGGTATTCGGGTAGTAAAAGCCTATGTCCGCGAACATTTTGAAAATGAAAAATTCTGCAAGGCTACAGACAATTTAAAGGATCTGAATGTCCGCGCGGAGAAACTGGTAGTCATGAACCAGCCGGTGATGCAGTTTACCGTATATACCTGTATCCTCCTGATCTCCTGGTTCGGCGCGAAGATGATCGTACTAGACGGGATCATGACCACCGGGCAGCTTATGAGTCTGTTTACTTATACCATGCAGATTTTGATGAGCCTAATGATGATCTCCATGGTTTTTGTCATGGTGACTATGGCCCGGTCTTCTGCGGAGCGTATCGTGGAAGTGCTGGATGAAAAAAGCACGCTGTCGAATCCGGAGCATCCGCTGTATGAAGTGCCGGACGGTTCGATTACCTTTGATCATGTGAATTTCTCGTACAGCGACGACGCGGATAAATGCGTACTGCGGGATGTAAATTTGCAGATTCATGCCGGAGAGACCATCGGTATCATTGGCGGGACCGGAAGTTCCAAATCCACGTTGGTGCAGTTGATCCCCAGGCTTTATGATGTCCTTGGCGGTTCTGTCAGAGTGGGCGGACATGACGTAAGGGAATACGATATAGAATCCCTCAGAAACGAGGTGTCCATGGTGCTCCAGAAAAACATTCTTTTCTCAGGGACAATTCTGGAGAACCTTCGCTGGGGCAATAAAGAGGCCACGGAAGAAGAATGCAGCCATGCCTGTGAGCTGGCGCAGGCGCATGAATTTATCGAAAAGATGCCGGAAGGCTATCATACTTACATTGAGCAGGGTGGTACGAACGTATCCGGAGGCCAGAAACAAAGGCTCTGTATTGCCCGGGCTTTGCTGAAAAAACCTAAAATACTCATCCTGGATGATTCCACCAGCGCGGTGGATACCAAGACCGACTCCCTGATTCGTAAGGCTTTTGCGGAAGAAATCCCGGATACGACCAAGTTGATTATCGCCCAGAGGATCTCCTCCGTACAAGAGTCCGACCGGATCATCGTCATGGAACAAGGGCAGGTCATGGGATTCGGCACCCATGAGGAATTGATGAAAGACAATGAGATTTACCGTGACATCTATGAATTGCAGCAGAAAGGAGCGGATAAAAATGAGTAGTCCAAGAGTAATGAAGGGTCCGGGTGCAAGAGGTATGCGCGGCGGTCCTAAAAGCAAGAATCCGGGCAAGACATTAAAACGTCTGTTGGCTTATATATGGAAAGACTATAAAATACACTGTGTAGCTGTCATTATCAGTATCGCTGTCAGTTCTCTGACCGCCGTAGTGGGAAATCTGTTCCTGAGAAGCCTGATCGACGATTATATCCTGCCGTTTTTGGGAGACAAAGATCCAAGCTTTCAGCCGCTGTTGCAAGCGCTGCTTACGATGGCCTGTATTTATTATGTAGGGACGTTGTCCACGTTCCTCTATGCCAGAATTATGATCAGCGTCACCCAGGGCGTCTTAAAAGAGATCCGGGATGAGATGTTTACCCATATGGAAAAACTTCCCATTAAATATTTTGATACCCACGCTCACGGCGATATTATGAGCTGTTATACCAATGATACAGACACATTAAGGCAGATGATCAGCCAGAGTATCCCGCAGATGCTAAGCTCATCCATCACGATCATCAGTACATTTATCTCCATGATCGTCTTAAGTGTCCCGCTGACGCTTTTAATTATCTTGATGGTAGTGGTGATGGTAACCGCGGTGCGCTTTATCGGCGGGAAAAGCGGTATGTATTTTATTCGCCAGCAGAAATCCTTAGGTGCGTTGAACGGATATATAGAGGAAATGATGGAAGGGCAGAAGGTGGTCAAAGTTTTCTGCCATGAAGAGGAATCCAAGGCACGCTTTTACGAGCTGAACGACGAACTTTTTGACAGCGCCAAAAACGCCCACACATTTGCCAATATCCTGATGCCGGTTATGGCCAATCTGGGAAATATCAATTATGTGCTGACACTGGCGGTGGGATCCATCCTGGCAATCTACGGCGTGGGCGGACTGACTTTAGGCGCGCTGGCTTCGTTTCTGCAGCTTACCAGAAGCTTTAATATGCCCATCACCCAGGTATCCCAGCAGTTTAACTCTATCATTATGGCGCTGGCAGGCGCGGAGCGCATCTTTGACCTGCTAGACGAGCCGGAGGAAGTGGATAACGGTTATGTGACGCTGGTCAATGTAACCGAAGAGCCGGACGGTACGCTCAAAGAGTCCGAAAAACGGACCGGTATCTGGGCATGGAAACATCCCCATAAAGCCGAAGGAACCATCACCTATCAGAAACTTGAAGGAGACGTGGTGTTGGACGGCGTGGATTTTGGCTATTCGGATGATAAGATTGTCCTGCACGATATTAAAATGTACGCGACGCCGGGGCAGAAGATCGCTTTTGTGGGCGCCACCGGCGCAGGCAAGACGACGATTACGAACCTGATCAACCGCTTTTATGATATTCAGGATGGTAAGATCCGCTATGACGGCATCAATATTAATAAGATTAAAAAGCCGGATCTTCGCCGTTCTTTGGGGATCGTGCTTCAGGACACCCATCTGTTCACCGGGACGATCGCCGACAATATCCGCTATGGGAAACTGGACGCTTCCATGGAGGAAGTGGTGGCGGCTGCGAAATTAGCCAACGCCCATTACTTTATTACCCGGCTTCCGGACGGCTACGACACTGTGTTGAGCGGGGACGGAACCAGCTTATCCCAGGGTGAGCGCCAGCTCCTTGCCATTGCCCGGGCGGCCATCGCCGATCCGCCTGTGCTGATCCTGGATGAAGCGACTTCCAGTATTGATACCCGTACAGAGACCATCGTGCAAAGTGGTATGGATCGGCTGATGAAGGGCAGGACCGTATTCGTCATCGCCCATAGACTGTCCACGATTAAAAATTCCGATGTGATCATGGTATTGGAACAGGGCCGAATCATTGAGCGAGGGAACCATGCGTCTCTCCTTGAGGAACGAGGAAAATATTATCAGTTATATACAGGAGCATTTGAATTGTCATGAGAAAAGCAATTATATTTGACATGGACGGAACATTGTTAGATACACTGGAAGATCTCTACAGGAGCGCCAACGCGGCGCTCCTAAGATACGGTTTTCCTGAAAGGAGCAAAGAAGAAATCCGGCAGTTTGTGGGAAACGGGGCAGTGAACCTGATGCGCAGAGCCGTACCCCGGGGGGAAGAGAATCCTCATTTTACGGACTGCCTGCTCGCTTTCAAAGAACATTACGGCGTCCATCTGAACGACCATACCTGCGCCTACGAAGGGATTGAAGAATTGCTGCAAAAACTGAAAACGGCAGGGTATCCCATGGCGATTGTATCCAACAAGCCGGATTTTGCCGTCAGGGAGTTAAACAGACGCTATTTTGGGGATGTAATCAAAGTTGCCATCGGGGAGTCCGAATCGGTTCGACGTAAACCCGCTCCCGATACGGTAGAATGCGCGGCGAAAGAGCTGGGCGTAGAACTTAAAGAATGCATCTATGTAGGAGATTCCGAAGTGGATCTAAAGACCGCCGAAAACTGTAAGATCCCATGCATATCCGTAGCCTGGGGCTTCCGGGGAAGACAGTTTCTGGAAGATATGGGGGCGCGTACGATTGCAGAGCGACCGCAGGAGGTGCATGAGATGATTAGCTTATATTATATTGACAGATGTTATACTTGAACAAGATGAGGTTGGCATTGGTAATTTTGTTGGAACACTGGATTGCTATTCAGAAAAGCCATTAAAAATAACAAAGCCAAATTCTACAATCGTATATCATGATTCTTACGAAAAAGAGGAAGGGTGTGAATATGAATGATGTTATAGTAAGCAAAGTAGATAGAGGAAGTTTCAAATTTCCTATTCAATTTGAATTGTTTGGTAATAGACAAAATATATCAAATGCAGTGTTTGATACAGGATGTTCTCACAGTTTAATTTCCGCAAATAGTTTGAATATAGGTAACAAAAGTTTAGAGGATTTGGAACACGAAGCTTTAATGGATATAGATGTAGTTCTGGCTATTGGGGCAGGAGTAGAAAGCAATATTAAACAAATTAAGGAACTAAGAAAGTATGTAGAAAGCATTAACAGTCTCAAGGCGGAATTAAGGAAAATCACACAGACAAAAGATTACATAAAATTTTCACTGGCAAACGCCATAAAAAATAACATAAATAAGATTGAGATATGCCGAAGAATCGCGTATAATAAAGACAGAGTATACTGTTAGCTTTTATACAGGCAGGATTAAAGATATCTTTCCTGCTCTGCATCGTTTATTCAGAAAATACTTTGCTTAACTCGATGAAGCATCCGACAAGCACATTGAACTTTGCCACATCCTCCTGTCCGTAGATCTTGTGCGTCTGGAAAGTACCGCCATCAGTTTGGAGCAGGACGCGGACCGTTCGGTTTTCCGGGTTTACGATCCAATATTCCCGGACCCCGGCTCAACCACTGTGTCAACATCTTCCGGCCTGTCTCCGTCCTGCGCAAACAGCCGGACGCCAAAGGGTGCAGGATCGGGTGCAAATAATTCAGCTACCGCAAATAGCGATATAGATGTAGTAATAGATGGTGATTCCATGAGAATGGATGTGGCGGAGTATATAAAAAACCTGTTTAATATTCCGGTGGATATTCTGTGGCTGGAACTTTTAAAAGAAGATGATGAAGAATTAGAGAGCTGTAAATATATAAAATCGAAGATTGAAACGGAGGAGCAGACAGGATGATTGATATTGCTTCTATCTTAAACGCAAAAGAACATATTAATATGGAAGTGAAAGCAGCGGGCAGAGGGATTCCGAACAGCATCTGGGAAACCTATTCGTCCTTTGCCAATACATTTGGTGGCACAATCATACTTGGTATGGAAGAAGATAAAACAACAAAAGAATTTATTCCCAAAGGCATTCAGGGTCCGCAGCAAATGCTCTCAGATATCTGGAACACACTGAATAATCGGCAGAAGATAAATGTAAACATTCTCCTTGCGCATCATGTTTACCATGCTGACTATGACGGAATGGCTTTTATTGTAATGGAAGTGCCCCGTGCCGACCGCCGGGACAAGCCTGTTTATGTCGGACAGGATATGTTCAAAGGGACTTTCCGCAGGAATCATGAAGGGGACTACCGCTGCTCTGCTGAAGAAGTGAAAGCCATGCTTCGTGACCAGGCAGACACTACCCAGGATGCTCTTGTCCTTGAAAATCTGCTGATAGAAGATTTGAACCAGGAATCTATCCATCGCTACCGGATTCTCTTTAATAACCTGAAACCTGACCACATTTGGGCAAAGCTGGGTGATGAGGAATTCCTCTTGAAAATCGGTGCCGCAAGAAAAAGTCAGAATGACGGCATGATCCACCCCACCCTTGGCGGACTGATTTTTTTTGGTGATTTTATTACGATTACAGATGAACTGCCGAATTACTTTCTTGATTACAGGGAACGCCTTTCCGGCGATACCCGCTGGTCTGACCGTGTCAGTTCCGGCGACGGCACCTGGAGCGGCAATATCTTCGACTTTTACTTTCAAGTCATCGACCGCCTGACAGCAGATGTGAAAAAACCATTTCAGCTGGACGCCAACTTACTGCGAATAGATGATACGCCTGTCCGCAGATCTCTGAGGGAATGTCTCGCGAACGCTCTGATCCATGCTGATTTTTACGGTCGCCGCGGCATAGTGATTGACAAAGAATTCCGAAAAATCACGATTGCCAATCCCGGCACTTTCCGTATCGGCATTGACGAAGCGATTGCAGGCGGTATCAGCGACGCACGGAACGGGCGTATTTTTAATATGTTTTCCCTTATTCATGTGGGCGAGCGTTCCGGGACAGGCATTTGCGATGTATACCATGTTTGGGATGAGAATGGGTTTAAGAAACCTTCTTTTGTTGAAACGGTAGATCCCGACCGTGTCACCCTCACTCTCCAGATAGAAACTGAGGGTAATCCTGATGGTAATGAGGGTAATCCTGATGGTAATGAGGGTAATCCTGATGGTAATGAGGGTAATCCT
>CAJUMT010000078.1:9530-14115 GCA_910587495.1 uncultured Lachnospiraceae bacterium
GATGGTAATCATGGCAATCCTGATGGTAATGTTGGAAACCTCACACAGAACGAAATGCTTGTACTACAGGCCATATCGAAAAACCCCGGCCTGTCTACCGCCAAAATCAGCTCTCAGGTCGGTTTCTCAAAATCATCTGCAGAGCGCGTTCTCCATTCTCTAAAAAAGAAAGGGCGAATCCGCAGGGAAGGAGCCACACGCGGCAAATGGATCATCTTAAAGTAAAGGCGGTGAATCTGAGTTGGCAGGCTGCCCGATTTTTTGTTGAAAACTGCTGTAAAACAAGAAAAGTATAGAGAAAAGAAACGGTGATATAAAAATAGTTAAGCTTCTATACAATTGGCACAATGAAAACGAACTAGCCACTGTACATTTGCGATATAAAACAGAGGGTAGGTGAGTTTGCCCTAATTTTCGGTAGAAAAAGGAAAGTGGAGAATATTTTCAGTAATAATTTTCTGATTATAAAGAGAAATAATATTACCTGAAGATATAGCCCCAAAGGGCGCGGGAAGATTATGTGTGGGATGAAGGAAAAACCGAAGGAAGAATCGAAGCCATTCTGGAGTTGATGGAGAAATTATAAGGATTATCATGAATGATAGCGGAGATTTTAAATCGAATGCAGAAAGAATAGCAGCTGTAACTGTGTAAATCTATTTGGTATATAAGTCCATCACAGAAAGGAGTATTCCATGCCGCCAGCATTAGCACAAGAAAAAATTTATACAGAAAATGATTATTACAACCTGCCGGAAACTGTCCGGGCAGAACTGATTGAGGGACAATTATATTACATGTCCGCGCCCAGCCGGATGCATCAGAGAATACTGGGTGTTATATATAATAAGATATTTAATTACATCAGCGCTAAAGGCGGTTCCTGCGAGGTCTACCCGGCTCCGTTTGCCGTCAAGCTGTTCAATGACAGGGATGATACTGTAGAGCCGGACCTCTCTGTTATCTGTGACTCTGAGAAACTTACAGACAGAGGCTGTACAGGCGCACCGGACTGGATCATTGAAATCATCTCCCCCAGTAATCCGGAACATGACTATATACGCAAGCTGAACCTGTATGCAGACGCAGGCGTTCAGGAATACTGGATCGTAGATCCCCGTGACTATAAAATACTTGTGTATTATCTGAAAAATGAGCATACAGAAGATTTCACAGTGAAACCGTACACATTCCAGGACAAAATCAAAGTCAATATCTATGAGGATCTCTGGATTGATTTCCGGGAGATGAATCTGTGATGCGTTTCATATCCCATACTAATGTAAATGTTGTATCTTAACAAGCCAGGGAGTACCATAAGAGAGCCGGTTCATTCCGGCTCTCCCGGAAATACATCCGCGGGTGCATACTTTGCAGTAAACAATTCGTGCAGACTAAGTCATACATACAAAAGATCACATAAAATTTTTCATTGGCAAATCGCCATAAAAATTCCATAAAAAATAACATAAATAAGATTGAGATATGCCGGGGAATCGCGTATAATATAGGTAGAGTATACTGTCAGCTTTTCTTTGGCATAAAGAAAGGACTGATACTATGCTGTTTTCGCCTAAAATTGACGATTTTATAAAAGAAATGTTCCAAAATAAGACAGTACGGCTCTGGTTTTTGAGCGACGTACTGGGGCTGCCGGTCGAGGAAATCCGTTCAGTATGTTTGAAAAACACATTCCTGAACCGCAAATTCCTGCGGCAGAAGCAGGGTATACTAGATATCCTGATTGTGATGAACGACAATACAAAGATCAATATCGAGCTGCAGGTAAAGACCGTCCCCGACTGGGATAAAAGGCAGATATTTTATCTGGCAAAACTGTATGTGGCCGATTTGTGGGCCGGGGAAAAATATGCCCGCCTGCGCCGCTGTGTCGGAATCAGTATCCTGGACTTCAACTTGACCAATAGGAAAGAGTACCACAGCGTCTACCGTCTTCGTGACCAGGATGGGAACGAATTTTCCGATATGCTGGAAATCCATGTGCTGGAACTTAAGAAAAAACTTACCGGTCAGCCAGTGGACGAGTGGATAGAATTTTTCAACAGTAAGAGCGAGGAGGACATAGAGATGATAAAAGCAAAAACAAAAAATCCAGGAATACTGGAAGCGATCCGTATGCTGCGTGAAATGAGCCTGACCGGTTACATGAGGGAGGCTTATGAAGCGCGTATGAAAGCCCTCCGCGACCAGTGGGCGCGGGAAGATTATGCGAGGGATGAAGGAATAATCAAGGGAAGAAAAGAAGGAAAAATTGAAGGAAGAAAAGAAGGAAAAATCGAAGGAAAAATCGAGGACATCCTTGAGTTGCTGGAAGAAAAAGGCTCTGTGCCGAAGGCACTAAAGGAACAAATCTCATCCCAAAGAGATCCCGAGCGCCTGAGAGAATGGTTCAAATTGGCCGCGCGGTGTAAGTCCCTGGAAGAATTTCAGGAAGCGTACAGGCGGGATTGAGGAAAAACTGTCTGTGCTCCATGGTATATCGGTAATAACAACGAGAAAAAGCTATCTTCTACTGTCATAGAGGATAGCCTTTTTTGCTATGGTATTTGTTACTACCTATATTATAGTGGATAGGATGGAAGGCGTAGAGCTTTTATCAGTTATTAAAAGGCATTTCTCCACAATCAGCCACAGAAATTCGCACTCTCAGCATATATTCAAAATTTATTAAAAAAAATGTTAAAAAATTTTCAAAAACCTGAGCCATTTTTGAAAGTCGGAGACTCTTTAATTATATAAAACATAACAACATCCGAATTTTAAGCCGGAGAAGCCGTGAAAGACCGGTTGTGGTTTTGAAGAATAGGCGCCACAGACAGGGGGGAATGAGATTAAGATTTTTATAAAAAAATCCTTATATATCCAAAAGAAGCGCCGAAAATTATAATATCTGGATAGTGCAGAGAAAGGACAGCATACTGCTCCCGGAACTGCAGAATATGTCTGGCAGTATAAAAAGAGAAACGAGCCTACGGCTTTTAGGAGATGATAAATTAGTATGACAGAAAAAGAACTGCACAAGCTGCGTCGGCATGATCTGCTCCAGCTTCTGGTAGAACAGAGTAAAGAAGCATCCCGGCTGCAGACAGCGTTGGACGAAAAGCTCTCGGAGTTGTCCGAAGCCAGAGACGGTCTGGAACGCCTGAAAGAAAAGCTGAACGAAAAAGACGAACTGATCGAACGCCTGAAGCATAAGCTGAATGAGAAGGACGGCGAGATCGAGAGTCTGACAGCAGAGTATGAAGACAGCAGTGCCCGTCTGAAAGGCAAGCTTGACGAAAAGGACGCTCTGCTTGAGAAGCTGAAAGAAAGGCTCAACAGCAAAGACGCCAAGATCAGCGAACTCTCAGAAAGCCTGGAGACCTGGCGCACCGACAGATGGAAAGAGCTGGACGAAAGCGGCGAACTCACGGCGGCGATCGAGAAGATCCGCAAAGCTTTCTTCAGTTAAGAATAAATTTAAGACGATACAGAGGGATGTGCATGGAAGAGAACAGACCAGACAGGCCGGAGATTGAGCTTCCGAGTCTCGAACTTTTGGAGGCGGAGCTGGCGAAAGAGCAATATAAGAGCAATTATGGAAGGGTGTTAAAGAGCACGGTGTTCTCCCTGGTAGTGGTGGCGGCGATCGCAGTCCTGATCGCAGTCCTCCTGCTTCCGGTATTACAGATCAGCGGAACGTCCATGACGGATTCGCTGCAGGATAAGGACATCGTGGTGGCGCTCAACAGTAATCGCTATCATATAGGCGATATCATAGCATTTTATTATAACAACAATATCCTGGTCAAACGGGTCATAGCGGCGCCGGGCGACTGGGTGGACATCGACGAGGACGGCAACGTCTACGTCAACGACGAGCTGCTCGACGAACCCTATGTTACGGAAAAAGCTCTGGGGAACTGCAATATCGATCTCCCCTATCAGGTGCCTGACGGCAGGTGCTTCGTGATGGGAGACCACAGGGCGACGAGCATAGACAGCCGAAATACCGCAGTAGGCTGCGTCAGCAACGAAGTGGTGATCGGAAAGATCCTGGTTCGGGCCTGGCCGCTGTCAGGGCTTGGAATCATAAAGTGATGAATATAGAATAAGGAAGGAGACGGCATTATGGAATCAAGGTTTTTATCGCAGGCTGCAAAATTCTTGCAGGAACAAAAAAAGAATAAGCGCTGGACGGTAGTCTTTGTATGTCTGGCTGCTGTTGTCGCTTTAGGGACGGTCACGGCACTGAAGCTGTACGGTCAGGCAATGACACACAAAGTAAAAGTGCTGAACTGCGGATATGAGGTGCATACACACGACGAAGGATGCTACGATGAAGACGGTAATTTAACCTGCGTCTACGCTGATTACGTCGTACATGTACATAACGATGACTGTTACGACCCCAACAGCGGCGAGCTGGTATGTCAGATCCCCGAGCGGGAACCGCACGAGCATACCGAAGAGTGCTATGAGGAAGAGGAAGTCCTCATATGCGGGGAAGAGGAGTCCGAAGGCGCAGAAGAGCCGGAAGCCGGGGAAGCGCCCAAAGAGGCAGGAGAAACTGAAGGCGGGGAAG
>CAJUMT010000079.1:0-9164 GCA_910587495.1 uncultured Lachnospiraceae bacterium
CAGAGAGTCCGGGATGCTGAGAGCCGGGTGAGAAACAAGTTGTCAAATGGACCGCTGAGGGCGCAGTCAAATGTGATTTTCACAGAGTATTCTGCGACGTTGCAGGCAGACGTCATTTGCCGGGGATATGTTAGTATCCTGCTAAGAGCATGGGTTATCCTGTGAATGCAAGGTGGCACCGCGGATCGTATTTGTATGATTCGTCCTTGACAGAACGTATCGTTCTGTCGGGGACGTTTTTTTGTTTAACTCCTTTGGCAGAACGTCAACGGAGTTTTTTCATTTGGAGGTACAGATCATGAAAATTTTACCTGCTTTAGAAGAAGTCAGGAAAATCGCCGCCGCCGGGAGCTACCATGTGCTGCCAGTGAGCTGCGAGATTCTATCGGACTTTACCACGCCGATTGAGACAATGAAGATACTGAAAAATGTATCCACACACTGTTATCTGCTGGAATCCGCCCGGGCGGATGAGACCTGGGGACGCTACACATTTATGGGATATGATCCAAAGATGGAGATTACCTGCGCAGGAGGCGTAATGAAGATCGGAAACCTGGAAGTGAAGACGGAGCATCCGTCCAAATATCTCCGTCAGATCCTTGCAGATTACAACAGTCCCCGTTTTGACTATCTCCCTTCTTTTACGGGCGGTCTTGTAGGTTACTTTTCCTATGATTATCTGGGATACAGTGAACCTTCCGTCCGATGCAGCGCGGAGGATACCGAGGATTTTAAAGACGTTGACCTGATGCTCTTTGATAAGGTTATTGCCTTCGACCACCTGCGGCAGAAGATCATTCTGATAGTTAATATGTCCCTGGATGATGCAGAAACCGGATACAACAAAGCAGTTCTGGAACTGAAGCAGCTCGCCGAACTCCTCAGACACGGAGAAAAGAAGGAAGAACCGGGCGGGAGGCTTCTGGGGAAGGTGACGGCTCTCTTTGACAGGGAACAGTTCTGCGGCATGGTGGAGAAGGCCAAGCATTTTATCCGGGAGGGCGATATTTTCCAGATCGTACTTTCCAACCGCTTGTCCGCGCCCTTTGCAGGCAGCCTGCTGAATACCTACCGCGTGCTGCGGACCATCAATCCGTCTCCCTATATATTTTATTTCTCAGGGACAGATGTGGAGGTGGCGGGCGCTTCTCCCGAAACCCTGGTGAAGCTGAAAGACGGCGTGCTACATACGTTTCCGCTGGCCGGAACAAGACCGAGGGGCAAAAACGCAGAGGAAGACAAAAGGCTGGAAGAAGAGCTTCTTGCCGATGAAAAAGAGCTTGCCGAACATAACATGCTGGTGGATCTGGGGAGAAATGACTTGGGAAAAATCAGCAGGTTCGGCACCGTGCAGGTGGAAAAGCTGCATTCCGTCGAACGGTATTCCCATGTCATGCATATCGGCTCTACCGTGCGCGGGGAGATAGACGACGGCTATGACGCGCTGGACGCCGTCGAAACGGTGCTTCCCGCGGGAACACTTTCCGGCGCGCCCAAGATCCGGGCCTGCCAGCTCATCGGAGAGCTGGAAAACAACAAGCGGGGCATCTATGGAGGCGCCATCGGATATATTGATTTTACAGGAAACATGGATATGTGTATCGCCATCCGTATCGCATATAAGAAAAACGGCAGGGTATTTGTGAGAAGCGGAGCCGGGATCGTGGCGGATTCGGTTCCCGAAAAGGAATACGAAGAATGCCTGAACAAAGCAAAGGCTTCACTGAGGGCGCTGGAGCTTGCACAGGAGGAGATAGGATGATTTTATTGATCGATAATTATGACAGTTTTTCTTACAATCTGTTCTAGCTTGTGGGCGAAATCAATCCGGAGATCCGGGTGATCCGAAATGACGAGATGACGGTGGAGGAGATCCGAAGTCTTCATCCGGATCGAATCATTCTCTCTCCGGGCCCCGGCAGGCCGGAACAGGCGGGGGTGACCATGGAGGCGGCAAAGACGCTGGGCAGAGAGATTCCGATCCTCGGCGTCTGCCTGGGACATCAGGCGATCTGCGCGGCCTTCGGCGCGACGATTACCTATGCGAAGGAGCTGATGCACGGAAAACAGTCGGAGGTGACCTTCGACACGGATTGTCCGATTTTCAAAGGGTGTCCCCCCGTCGCCCCCGCAGCCCGCTACCATTCCCTTGCGGCGGATGCCAAAACCATTCCAAAAGAGCTGAAGGTCACCGCCCTTGCCCCGGACGGGGAAGTGATGGCGGTGCAGCATAAGAAATATCCTATTTACGGCGTACAGTTCCATCCAGAGTCTATTATGACGCCGGACGGAAAACAGATGCTTGAAAATTTCATAAAGGAGAGATAAGCCATGATTAAAGAAGCCATCGTAAAAATTGTAAATAAAGGAGACCTTACTTATGAGGAGGCGTACACCGTCATGAATGAGATCATGAGCGGCGAGACCACCGTTACCCAGAATGCCGCGTTTCTTGCGGCGCTTTCCACCAAAAGCGCAAGGGCTGAGACGACGGATGAGATCGCCGGCTGCGCGGCGGCCATGAGAGAGCATGCGGTGAAGGTGGAGACCGACATGGAGCTTTTTGAGATCGTCGGCACCGGCGGCGACAATGCGCACAGCTTCAATATCTCCACGACCTCCGCTCTGGTGGTGGCAGCAGGGGGCGTGAAAGTCGCCAAGCACGGCAACCGGGCTGCGTCTTCCCAGTGCGGGACGGCGGACTGCCTGGAAGCCCTGGGGGTCAATATCCAGCAAAGCCCCGCAAAATGCATAGAACTCTTAAAAGAAGCGGGCATGTGTTTCTTCTTCGCTCAGAAATACCATACTTCCATGAAGTATGTAGGCGCTGTCCGTAAGGAGCTGGGTTTCCGCACAGTGTTCAACATTCTCGGCCCGCTGACCAATCCCGGCTCGCCTTCCATGCAGCTTCTGGGCGTCTATGACGAGTATCTTGTGGAACCTCTGGCGCAGGTACTGATCAACCTGGGAATTAAGCGGGGGATGGTGGTTTATGGACAGGATAAGCTGGATGAGATTTCCATGAGCGCTCCCACGACGGTCTGTGAGATCCGCGACGGCTGGTTCAAGTCTTCGGTAATCACGCCGGAGGATTTCGGGTTTGCACGGTGCGAAAAGGAAGACTTAAGGGGAGGGACGCCGAAGGAAAACGCGGAAATCACATTGGCCGTTCTGAAAGGGGAAAAAGGTCCCAGAAGAAACGCGGTTCTGATGAACGCCGGCGCCGCCTTGTATATCGGCGGCAAAGCGGACAGCATGAAAGACGGGATCGCTCTGGCAGCCGGGCTTATAGATTCCGGCAAAGCGCTTGCGGTATTGAACAGGGTGATCGAGATCAGCAGCCGACCGGAGGAAAATGAATGAAGAACATATTGGATCAGCTTGCCGATCATGCGCGGGAGCGCACCCGGCAGGCGAAGGAGAAAATATCGCCGGAAGAAATCAGGCGGCAGGCTCTGTCGCTCCCCAAAGGCATGTTTGCTTTTGAAAACGCTCTGAAAAAGCCGGGCTTATCCTTTATCTGCGAGTGCAAAAAGGCGTCCCCGTCCAGAGGGCTGATCGCTCCGGATTTTCCGTACCTTAAGATTGCGCAAGAATACGAGAAGGCGGGCGCCGACTGCATTTCCGTACTGACCGAGCCAAAATGGTTTCTGGGCAGCGACCGTTATTTGAAGGAGATCGCGGACGCCGTTTCCGTTCCCTGTCTTAGGAAAGATTTTACCGTGGATGCTTATATGATCTATGAAGCAAAAGTGCTGGGCGCGGCGGCGGTGCTTCTGATCGTTTCTCTGCTGTCCGGGGAGGAGATCCGGGAGTATATCCGTCTGTGCGACGAACTGGGGCTTTCCGCTCTGGTGGAAGCCCACGACGAAGCGGAAGTGCAGACGGCGCTGGAAGCAGGGGCGCGGATCATCGGAGTCAACAATCGCAATCTAAAGGATTTCTCCGTGGACACCGGCAACAGCCGCAGGCTTCGGGAGCTGATACCCCGCGATGTGGTGTTCGTTTCTGAAAGCGGCGTAAGAGACGCCGGGGACGTGGCAAAGCTTTGTGAGATCGGCACCGATGCGGTTCTGATCGGCGAGGCGCTCATGAGGGCGCCGGACAAGGCGGCCAGGCTTTCGGAACTGCGGGGTGCGGTATGACCAGGATCAAATTCTGCGGGCTGACGCGGGCCTGTGAGATTGCGGCGGCAAATGAGCTGAGGCCGGAATACGTCGGCTTCGTCTTTGCCCCGAAAAGCAGGCGTTATATTGCGCCGGAGAAGGCAAGGGAACTGAAACAACTGCTTGCCAAAGGGATCCAGGCGGTGGGGGTGTTTGCGGACGAGAGTCCAGAAACGGTGGCGGCACTTTTAAACAGCGGTGTGATCGATCTTGCTCAGCTTCACGGCCATGAGGGCGGGGACTATATCCGCAGGCTGCGGGCGCTTTCCCATAAACCGGTGATACAGGCGTTTCGTATCAGAAACCTGCAGGACGCTGCGACCGCAGAGGAGAGCGTCGCCGACTACATTCTGCTGGATTCCGGCGCAGGCACAGGGACGGTATTTGACTGGAAATTGATAGAGAAAATCAAAAGACCGTATTTTCTCGCCGGCGGGCTTTCTGCTGAAAATGTGGAAGAGGCGATTGCATCTTTGCACCCTTATGCTGTGGATGTAAGTTCCGGCATAGAGAGAGACGGAAAAAAAGAGAAAGGGAAGATGGCGGACTTTACCGCCGCCGTCAGAAAGGAGCATTTATTATGACAAATCCCAACGGACGCTTCGGCATCCACGGCGGACAGTATATTCCGGAAACGCTGATGAACGCGGTGATTGAGCTGGAAGAAGCATATAACCATTATAAAAACGATGCGGAATTTCAAAGAGAACTTTCCGCGCTCTTTAACGAATACGCGGGCAGGCCGTCGAGGCTTTACTATGCGGAAAAAATGACGAAGGATCTGGGAGGCGCAAAAATCTATCTCAAACGGGAAGATTTAAACCATACGGGAGCTCATAAGATTAACAATGTGCTGGGTCAGGCGTTGCTTGCGAAGAAAATGGGCAAGACCCGTCTGATCGCAGAGACCGGAGCCGGCCAGCATGGGGTGGCCACGGCCACGGCTGCCGCGCTTATGGGGATGGAGTGCGTCGTGTTTATGGGAGAGGAAGATACCGTCCGGCAGGCTCTCAATGTGTACCGCATGCGGCTTCTCGGCGCCCGGGTGATTCCGGTTAAGACAGGCACGGCGACTTTGAAGGACGCCGTATCCGAAGCCATGCGTGAGTGGACGTCCCGGGTCAGCGATACCCATTACTGCCTCGGCTCGGTGATGGGTCCTCATCCTTTCCCCACCATTGTCCGTGATTTTCAGGCGGTGATCTCAAAGGAGATCCGGGAGCAGCTCCTGGAGAAGGAAGGCAGGCTTCCGGATGCGGTTCTCGCCTGCGTGGGCGGCGGCTCCAACGCCATCGGCAGCTTTTATCATTTCATCGGGGATGAAAGTGTGCGTCTGATCGGCTGCGAAGCGGCCGGAAGGGGCGTTGACACCTTGGAGACAGCGGCCACGATCGCCACGGGAAGGCTCGGCATCTTTCACGGCATGAAGTCTTATTTCTGCCAGAACCAGGACGGACAGATCGCTCCGGTGTATTCGATTTCCGCGGGCCTTGACTATCCAGGCATCGGCCCGGAACATGCCCATCTGCACGATGTCGGCAGGGCGGAATATGTCCCCATAACCGACGAAGAAGCAGTCAATGCTTTCGAATATTTGGCAAAGACGGAGGGAATCATACCGGCCATCGAGTCGGCCCACGCCGTCGCCCATGCGATGAAAATTGCGCCGGCCATGGACAAAGACCGGATCGTGGTCATTACCATTTCAGGCAGAGGCGATAAGGACTGCGCCGCCATTGCCCGCTACAGAGGGGAGGATATCCATGAGTAATATCAAAAAAGCATTTGAACATGGGAAGGCTTTCATTGCCTTTCTGACCTGCGGCGATCCGGATCTTCCGACTACCGCCGCCGCGGTCCGCGCGGTTGTGGAAAACGGCGCGGACTTAATTGAGCTTGGCATTCCGTTCTCCGATCCTACAGCGGAGGGGCCGGTGATCCAGGGGGCCAACGTACGGGCTTTGAAAGGCGGCGTCACCACGGATAAAATATTCGCTTTTGTCAGAGAACTCCGCCGTGACGTGAAGGTGCCCATGGTGTTTATGACCTACGCCAATGTGGTGTTTTCTTACGGCGCCGGGAAATTTCTGTCCGCCTGCCAGGAGATCGGGATCGACGGGCTGATCCTGCCGGATCTGCCTTATGAGGAAAAAGAAGAATTTCAGCCGGTCTGCAGTCAATACGGTGTGGATCTGATCTCTCTGGTTGCGCCCACGTCCGAAAACCGGATTGCCATGATCGCGAAGGAGGCGGAAGGATTCCTGTATATCGTCTCCAGCCTGGGCGTCACAGGAACCCGCAGCGAGATCCGGACGGATATCGCTTCCATGGTAGAGATTGTAAGGCAGAATACAAAGATCCCCTGTGCGGTTGGGTTCGGTATTTCCACGCCGGAGCAGGCGAAGAACATGGCGGATCTTTCCGACGGCGCGATTGTGGGCTCCGCCATTGTCAGGCTGCTGGAAAAATACGGTCGGGAAGCGCCGGAATATATCGGCAAGTATGTGAAATCCATGAAGGATGCTATGATATAAGGAGAAAAAGTTGAAGGGAAAAAGCGTTTTGCGCCGTCTGTCAGTTTATTTTTGGCAGGCGGCGCTGTTTTTGTGTCAAATAATCTTACAGAAGTTTTTTATGGGGCGGCTTTTTATGAGCATAAGAAATTAAGAAGAATGGAATGATTAATTATGCAGAAACTATCTTATAAAACATTAAAGAAATTAAGGAATATCTTGTATAAAAAACGGTAGGAGGTAACAAGATATGAAAACAATGGAAAAACAGTTAGAAGAATTTGGTGTAGTGCCGGTAGTTGTATTAGAGGATGTAAAGGACGCCCTGCCATTGGCAGACGCTCTGGTGAAAGGAGGACTTCCTTGTGCGGAGGTGACGTTCCGCACGGAAGCTGCAAAGGAATCTATCCGCCGGATGACAGAACAATATCCGGATATGCTGGTAGGCGCCGGTACGGTTCTTACGGTGGAGCAGGTGAAGCAGGCTGTGGATGCGGAAGCGAAGTTTATTGTAAGTCCTGGGTTCGACCCTGAAATTGTAGAGTATTGTCTGGAAAAAAACATTCCGGTATTTCCGGGCTGTATTACTCCTTCCGAAGTGGCACAGGCAGTAAAGAGAGGACTTCAGGTGGTAAAGTTCTTTCCGGCAGAGCAGTTTGGCGGAGTATCGACAATCAAAGCGCTGGCGGCGCCGTATACAACAATAAAGTTTATGCCGACCGGCGGGGTAAACGCAAAAAACCTGAAAGACTATCTGGATTGCAGCAAAATCGTATGCTGCGGCGGAAGCTGGATGGTGAAAGGAAGTTTAATCAAAGAGGGAAAATTTGAAGAGATTTTTGAAATGACGAAGGAAGCGGTGGGGCTTGTGAAAAGTATCCGCAGTTAGTTTGTAATATAATTGTATACATGGAGGAAAGAATATGGATTTACAGTTAAGACCAAAAGAGAAGTGTAAATATGACGCGGTATCACTGGGCGAGGTCATGCTCCGCCTTGATCCGGGAGAAGGAAGAATCCGCACCGCCAGAAGTTTCCGGGCATGGGAAGGCGGCGGTGAGTACAATGTAGTGCGGGGCCTGCGCCGCTGCTTTGGTATGTGTACCGCGGTTATTACCGCTTTTGCGGATAATGAAGTGGGAAAGATGATGGAGGACTTTATCCTTCAGGGCGGCGTGGATACGGCGTTGATTCGATGGATGGAGACAGACGGAATCGGGCGGATCTGCCGGAATGGAATTAATTTTACGGAACGTGGTTATGGAATCCGCGGTGCGGTCGGATGTTCTGACCGCGCGCATACAGCTATCGCGAAAGCAAAACCGGAAGACTTTGATTTTGAATATATTTTTGGAGAACTTGGCGTTCGCTGGCTGCATACCGGCGGGATTTATGCGGCGCTCTCTGAACAGTCCTGCGAGACGGTGCTGGCGGCAATCCGGATTGCCAAGAAATATGGGACAATTGTATCCTACGATTTGAACTACAGGCCGTCTATGTGGAGCGCCATCGGAGGGCAGAAAAAGGCTCAGGAAGTTAATAAAGAAATAGCAAAGTATGTGGATGTCATGATTGGCAATGAGGAAGATTTTACCGCTTGTCTGGGATTTGAGATTGAGGGAAACGATGCGGATTTAAAAGAGCTGAATCTCGACGGTTATAAGAAAATGATCAACACCGCGGCGCAAGTTTATCCGAATTTTAAAGCCGTAGCTACTACTTTACGGAAAGTAAAAACAGCCACAATCAATGACTGGAGCGCCATCTGCTGGGCTGAGGGGGAGATTTACCAGTCGAAAGATTATAAAGGGCTTGAAATTATGGACAGAGTAGGCGGCGGGGATTCCTTCGCGTCCGGCCTGATCTATGGACTCATGACGACAGGAAACCCTGAACTTGCGGTAAACTATGGCGCGGCTCACGGTGCATTGGCTATGACTACTCCGGGAGATACAACAATGGCAAGCAAAAAAGAAGTAGAAGCGGTTATGGGAGGCGCCGGGGCGCGTGTACAACGATGAGAGAATAAACTATTTCCTCACCGTTATTATTGGTGCCTATAAAAGCGCAGCCCAACGGCCTGACATTTTCCCAAAAAGGGAGACGGGCAGTTTTAGGCAGTCGATTGAATGGCATATCTTCGCGACGGCTTTAATATCAGTGTCACAGCCAGAAGAATAATCGTTGTTATGCCCAGACTGATCGGATAGATCTGCATGATTGTTGTAAAGGACGGTATCTGCCGGAATACTGTGAAGATCCAGGTGAGCCGTACGCCGCAGATTCCGATGACTGCACAGGCCGCGGGGATAAAAGAAACGCCGTAACCCCTCAGATAACCGGACAGAACTTCCTGCGCAAAGGAGTTCATGATGTAGTAAGAGAAAATTTCCAGGTTAAAAGCCGCCGAGGATGCCGCCATGACTGTCGTTCCAAGGCTGTTGACTGCTGATTGTATAATAATATTGGCGAAGGAAAAGAT
>CAJUMT010000079.1:9174-14048 GCA_910587495.1 uncultured Lachnospiraceae bacterium
TTTTGGACAGATCCGAATGGCCAGTTCTGTTTTCATCAGGGCTGCGAACAGGAGAAGCGAGCTTATGAGGTTGGAAAGCACTGTCGCCGTCGCCACGCCGTCCACATCCATGCCCAGTCCAAGGACAAAAAACAGGTTGAAAACAACATTCAACAGACCGGAAACCGTCAGGGTGATCAGAGGCGTTCTGATGTTGCCGCAGCTTCTGAAAATGGCTGCTTCAAAGTTATAGAGCAGAATCACCGGCATGCCTGCCAGGTAGATCCGCAGGTATTTCACTGCCAGCGGATACACGTCTTTCGGAACATCCAGGAGCTTTACGACACCAGGAGCCACAAATTCTCCCAGTATTGTGAGGAACAGCCCTCCGAGTAATGCCACGATCACCGATGTATGTACTGCTTTCGATACTTTTCTGTCATCCCCCTGGCCGATGGATCTTGCGATGATGACGTTGCTTCCCAGGGAAATTCCAACGAAAAGATTGACCAGAAGCCCGATCACAGGCGCGTTGCTTCCCACTGCCGCCATAGCCTCTTTACCGGAAAACTGTCCGACTACCGCCAGGTCCGCCGCGTTAAACAACTGCTGCAATATGCCCGTTACCGCCAGCGGCAGCGCGTATCTGATAATCTTGTCTCCCAATGAGCCGTTGATCATATCTATACGGTTTTTCATATATTCCCTCGTACTTTCATCTGTTTGTTACTTTGTTTTAAGCCGCCAGGGTACATGGCGGCTGGTAGTTAAGTATGATATCACACTTTCATTTCCGAAGCAACATTATATATTCCACTTTCCGTAGGGTTATGCTATACTTAAGATGTTTTGAAAAGCATATGCTGCATTTTGTCTGAAATTCATAAAATTTCAGGGCAGGAAAGCGAGGGAACTTGTGTGAAGAACAACATTACGCCTGTGATCAGGCAGGCGTTTTATAAATCAATTCCGGTGCTGGCCGGATACATAATTCTTGGAATTGGATTTGGCATATTGCTGCAAAACGCCGGATATGGTGTTCTCTGGGCGCTTGCGATGAGCAGCTTGATTTACGCTGGTTCGATGCAGTATGTGGGAGTGAGCCTGCTCGCAGGCGGAGCTACAGTCATAACAACGATTCTTACAACCATTATGGTAAACGCACGCCATCTGTTCTACAGTATTTCCATGATTGAACGCTATAAGAACGCCGGAAAATATAAGCCCTATTTGATTTTTGCTTTAACGGACGAGACGTACTCTCTCCTTTGTGACGGACAGGCGCCGGATGAAAAATACGGTGACCTTTATCGCTTTTTTGTTTCTCTGTTTAATCAGTGTTACTGGATTACTGGAAGCGTAATCGGAAGTCTGTTGGGGAGCGTACTGCCGTTTTCGACAGAAGGAATTGAATTTTCCATGACAGCGCTTTTTGTCGCTTCATTTACAGAACAATGGATTTCCCGGAAAAATCATATTCCCGCACTGACAGGCCTTATCTGCTCTTTATTGTGCCTGGTTGTTTTTGGGCCGGAACATTTTCTGATTCCGGCTATGCTTCTGATTACCGTCATTTTAACAGTTGTGCAGAAACAAATTTTATCCAGTGAGGGGGAAACAGAATGAATTTGGATCTATATGCCGCAGTGCTTGTGTTTCTTATGGCGCTGGTAACCTGGCTTCTGCGTTTTATGCCGTTTTTGATTTTTGGCAAAAGCACGCCGCCATATATCGTTTATCTGGGAAAAGTACTTCCGTCTGCGATTATCGGAATGCTGGTTATATATTGTTTGAAAAATGTGGATATTACAGCTCCGCCTTTTGGCCTGCCGGAATGCGTTGCTGTTGTGGGCGTGGCCGTATTGCAGAGTTGGAAGCGAAATGCTTTAGTCAGCATCCTTTTGGGGACTATGATTTATATGGCACTGATACGATTATTGTAGAGGAGGAAAAATTAAAATGCAGATATACAAAGCAGTCCAAAGAAATCTTACTGAAACAGAAGAAAAAACGATTGAGCATTTCAAATATTATTTTGATAACAGGAGATGCTTTGCCCTTATCGGCGATTATGTGATTGCTGCATTGTCGGATGACAATTCCGGCAGCCTGGAAAAGTTAAAACAGGAAACACTTGATTGTATTTCTTATTTGTTGAATACTCCGCCGGATTTCAGGACGTATGTGATGGATGATATGTTTGGTTTGATCGAGATGAATTATGGAATATACGGCGTAAGTTCGGAGACGTTGTCTGATGAAGAGATCGAATCCGGCAAAGTCAATATTGCCACAGCGCTTGCGGTCAGAAGTTTATGTCTTGATGCATGTGAGACAGGGGATATTATAGCGATTTATGATCTGGCATAATACGAAAGGCGGCGATAGCGAATCGTTCGATTGCCACAAAAGGCATCGGAACTTTTTCTCATCCGGGACATAAGCTAACAGAAAAAAGAGATTTTTATCATGCGGGTAAAAGCTATTTTATTTCTGTTTATCATGTTTTTGGTTATTTTGTCCCCAGCGAAAGTCTATGCGCTTCCTGCAGGGCCGGGGGAGCAGATAGAAGGAATTGACGTCAGCCAGTGGCAGGGCAATATTGATTTTGATCAGGTGGCTGCTTCGGGTATCCAGGCGGTTTATATCCGGTCCAGTATGGGCAGCGGTTATGTGGACCCATATTTCGAGCAAAATTATCAGATGGCAAAGGCGGCAGGGCTAAAGGTGGGATTTTATCACTATGTGACGGCGAGGACTGATGCTCAGGCCAGATATCAGGCGCAGTTTTTTGTAAATACTGTAGGAGACAAGGAATTTGAATGCCGCCTGGCTATGGATTTTGAAGACCTGATTGGCCTGTCCGGAACGGAGGCGAATCAAATTGGCCTTACTTTTATACAGGCAGTAGAGGAGTTTAGCGGAAAAGGAGCTGTTGTTTACAGCGATGTGTCAAATGCGTTGACGGTGTTTAGCGGCGGATTGACAGAATATCCTTTGTGGGTGGCAGACTATGGGCAGTCTTTATCTTCGGCGGAAGTAAACTGGTCTTCCTGGGCCGGCTGGCAGTATACAGATCAGGGAGAAATCCCTGGTATTTTCGGAGTTGTGGATCGGAATCGTTTTACAGACGCCATGTTTTTAGATACACCCGGGCAAGTGCGGTCGGTTCCTGTGCCTGCTGCTTCTTCAGAGACAGTGACTTACCAGGTGCAATCAGGGAATACCCTGTGGTCGATTGCCCGGTTATACCGTACCAATGTGGATTCTATTGCACAGGAAAATGGAATTGCCGATCCTGCGCTGATTTATCCAGGGGAAATTCTGCATATTACGATGCAGGACAATGCGCCGGAGGCGGACGATTATTTTTATACAGTGCGTGCCGGAAACACTTTATCAGGTATCGCTGCAAAATACCGGACGACTGTATCCAGACTGGTTTCTTTAAATGGAATAGTAAATCCGAATCTGATCTATACGGGAGAGCAGCTTAGGATTCCGGGGGATTCGGATTTTGGCATGGAAACCTATACAGTGCGTCCAGGAGATACTTTATCACAGATTGGAGAAATATATGATATTTCTGTAGCCCGTCTGGCTGCTGTGAATGGGATATCCAATCCAAATCTGATCTATCCGGGCGAAGTGCTTCGTATATTGAGATAAGAAATGTAAAGAAATTAAGGCTTGTATGCTCCATAAGAATCCGATATACTGGAAAAAGACAAATGAGAAAGGCAGGCGCACGAAAAATATGGCAGAATCAAAAGCTTCTTATCAACATGTGGAGCATACGTTTGCACCGGTCTTTAATGCGGACTCCCGCGTCCTGATTCTGGGGACATTCCCTTCCGTCAAATCCCGGGAACAGAATTTTTATTATGGTCATCCTCAGAACCGTTTCTGGAAAGTGCTTGCAGGCCTTACAAAAGAGACACTTCCTCAGACAATAGAAGATAAAAAAGCAATGCTTTTAAAGCACCATATTGCGGTGTGGGACGTAGTGCAAAGCTGTGATATTGTGGGTTCCAGCGACAGCAGTATCAAAAACGTGGTTCCGGCTAAGCTAAGCCTTATTTTGGATCACAGCCGCGTTTCGAAAATATTCGCAAACGGCGATAAAGCCTGCAAACTGTATCAAAAGTACTGTCAGGAGGACACCAAAAGAGAAATTATAAAACTTCCTTCCACCAGCCCTGCCAATGCGGCCTTTTCGCTGGAGCGGTTGATGAGAGTGTGGGGAGAATTGATATTTGACAGAAAAGAGGATAAAAATATGGCATTTCAAAGAGCAAAAGAACATTTAAAACAATTTGGCTTAGAAGACCATGTGATGGTATTTGAGACTTCCAGCGCTACCGTAGACCTGGCAGCAAAAGCGGTAGGCTGCGAGCCTGCTAGGATCGCCAAGACACTGTCTTTTAAAGTGGGGGACGATTGCGTCCTGATCGTAGCGGCAGGGGACGCCCGCATTGATAACCATAAATACAAAGAACAATTCCACACGAAGGCCAAGATGCTTGGCTTTGAAGAAGTAGAGGAATTGACTGGCCACGCTGTGGGCGGTGTATGCCCCTTTGGTGTAAAAGAAGGCGTGAAAGTGTATCTGGACGCTTCTTTAAAGCGTTTTGACCTTGTCTATCCCGCCTGCGGAAGTAGTAACAGCGCAGTCAGATTGACGATAGAAGAACTGGAGCGAGCCTGCTGCCAGGCGGAGTGGATTGATGTGTGTAAGTAGGTTTTCAAAGGTCTAGCATCTTTTCGGAGGTGCTTTTTCTGTTGGAGGTTTTTTATGCGGGAAGGGCTGTGAAAATGGTGCTTGACAATTTATGTGTTGTCCTGTAGAATCTATCTTCAACTGGAATTTGTACTGCAGGTTTGAGTTAGGAGGA
>CAJUMT010000080.1 GCA_910587495.1 uncultured Lachnospiraceae bacterium
CCGATTCTTTTCCTTACGGCGGCGGATGAAGAAACTCATGTGATCCGGGGGCTGGATCTGGGCGGCGACGATTATCTGTCCAAGCCTTTTCGCCTGGGAGAACTGTGTTCCAGAATCCGGGCGTTAATCAGAAGGAGCAGTGTCAGGAGCCAGTCAGAAGAAAAGGATATTTTATGTTCAGGATCGTTAAAAATATGTCTGTCAGAGAGTAAAGTATTAAAAAACGGCGTATCTTTGTCGCTGACAGTCATGGAATACCGTCTGCTTTGCCTGTTTATCAAACATCAGGGACAGATTCTTACAAGAGAACAGATTTTGGATGTTTTGTGGGATGGAAGCGGAAATTATGTAGATGATAATACGTTGTCTGTCCATATTCGAAGACTTAGAGAAAAGATTGAAGAAAATCCTTCCAGGCCTGTCCATCTTCTGACAGTCCGGGGTTTTGGATACCAGTGGAAAGGAGAGGGACGGATGCCATGAATTTTTTACAGGAAAGACAAAATCGGCAATATATGATATTTCTTGTATGCCTTGGCACAGGCCTGCTTATTTTTACGCTGCTGTCAGGATATTGCAAGCTGGGATACATGAACCGGATTCTTTTTGGCAGAGAACAGCAACTGGCCAGTGCCCTTTTGGAAGAAGGAATTTCGGCAAAAACACTGGCTGCTGCCTATGCAAGAGAGATAATAACGGAAGACGGCATCCTGTTTTTAGAAAAAATCGGACATAGTCAGGAAAGTCCTGTCCTGTATTTTTCCTATATACGAAATAATGTACCGGCATTCGTGCTGCCGGATCTTGTGGGTACTCTTCTTTGGTTTGTCCTGCTTTTGGCAGGTGCTTTTTTATTTATGGGGCGGAGGGAAGCCCTGTATTTGAAAGCTGCCTGTATGGTGGAGCAGTTTGCGGAAGGGAATTTCTCTGTCCATCTTCCCTGGAATCAGTCAGGGACGCTTTATCGTCTGTTTTCCTCTATCGAGCAGCTTTCCAAAGCATTGCAGGCCAAATGTGAAGCGGCGCATACGTCTGCGGAGTTTTTAAAAGATACTATATCCGATATTTCTCATCAGTTAAAAACACCTCTGGCCGCGCTGCATATGTATGCGGAAATCATTGCCAGGGAACCGGACCATCCCGATACGGTCAAAAGATTTTCGGAAAAATCCATGCAGTCTTTACTCCGTATGGAAGAACTGATACAGAATCTGTTAAAAATCACACGTCTGGACGCCGGAAGCATCTGTTTTGAAAAAAAGGAGCTGCCTGTGGCAGAAGTTGTGCAAAGGGCAGTGGAAAATCTGTGGCTGAGAGCGCTGCAGGAGAAGAAACAAATCGTGCTTAAGGGAAATGCAGAGGAGAGAATCTTCTGTGATCCTGTCTGGACAGGCGAGGCCATTGGAAATCTTGTAAAAAATGCCCTGGATCATACGACGGAAGGCGGAAAGATCTGTATTTTCTGGAAGCGTTCTTCTGTTATGCTGAGACTTTCCGTATCGGACGACGGGTGCGGAATCGCACCGGAAGATATCCATCATGTGTTTAAACGGTTTTACAGAAGCCGTCATTTAAACGACCGCCAGGGTGCAGGACTTGGACTTCCCCTGGCCAGAAGCATCATTGAAGGGCAGGGCGGCAGGATCTCTGTCCTTAGCGAGCCGGGACAGGGGACCGTGTTTGATATTTCTTTTCTTACAGAATCGTAAGCCGTATTTCACCAAAATGTAAGACTTGTCTGATAGGATCATATTGTCCGGGAAAAAACGGAACTTAAATGAAGAGAGGCGATTACATTGAAAATTTTACAGGTAGAAAAGCTCTGCAAAGTCTACGGAACCGGTGATACGGCAGTAAAAGCTTTGCAGGATGTGACCTTTTCCATGGAAAAAGGAGAGTTTGCGGCGGTGGTCGGAGAGTCCGGTTCCGGCAAAAGTACGCTTTTAAATTGTATCGGGGCTTTGGATACGCCCACATCCGGCAGGATTTGCCTGGACGGGACGGATCTGTTTGGAATGAAAGAAAATCAAAGAACATTGTTTCGGCGCAGAAATGTGGGATTTATTTTCCAGTCGTTTCAGCTGATCCAGGAACTTGATGTGGAACAAAATATGATATTCCCGCTTTTACTGGACTACCAAAAACCGAGGCGGGAGAAGGTGGAAGAATTATTGGAGCTTTTAGGGCTTAAGGACAGGCGGCACCATCTTCCCTGTCAATTGTCAGGCGGGCAGCAGCAAAGAGCGGCCATCGGTCGGGCGCTTATGACCCGTCCCATGCTGGTGCTGGCCGACGAGCCAACCGGCAACCTGGATTCTAAAAGCAGTGAGGATGTGATGGAACTTTTAACAAAAGCATCCCGCCACTATCAGCAGACAGTTTTGATGATCACCCACAATATGCAGCTGACCGCTTTTGCTGACCGGGTATTTAAGGTAAAGGACGGAAGGCTTACGGATATGGGAGGGATGAAGGCATGAGAAACTATCTGGATCTGATCCCGATTCAATCGTCCATACACAAAAAACAAAGCCGCATGACCCGGATTTGCATCTATTTATCTGTATTTCTTGTGATGACGATCTTCGGAATGGCGGATATGGAGATAGTAAGCCAGAAAGTACAGGCAATAAAAAGCGACGGAAACTGGCACGCCGTCTTTAAAAATATAAGCGGCGAACAGGCAGATTTGCTTGCCGCCAGGCCGGAAGTAAAGACGGTCGGGTGGTATGACGTAATTAATTACGGGCTGGACGGCCACTGGCAGGTCGAAGGACAGGAGGCGGTGATCTGCGGGATGAACGAGTCGCTTATGCAGATACTTCCGGTGGGGCTTACAGAAGGTGATTTTCCGGCGCCTGGTGAAGATGAGGTTGTGTGTACTACAAGTATAAAAGATCGTCTGGGTGTTCAATTAGGAGATGAAATGCAGATCGAAGCGCCGGATGGCCGTATGCTTGCTTTTGCTGTCAGTGGTTTTTCAGAGACAACTTCCATGCTGACGGAGAAAGACGCCTTTGGGATTTTCACAGACCTTGATACATTCCGCACATATTTTACAAAAGGAAGGCCGACAGAAAAAGACAATGTCCTTTATGTGCAGTTTGCCCCATTTTGTAATATTCGAAGAGCGCTTTCCAATATAAAAGAGCAGTTTGGATTTTTGGATGAGCAGGTAGGAGAGAACGCCAAACTTTTAGGACTGATGCTTCAAAGCAGCGATCCGTATCTTTTACAGATTTATCTGGTGGCGGCGGTTCTTGCCGTGCTGGTGGCCGTGGCCGGGATTCTGATGATCACAGGCAGCTTAAACAGCAGTGTGGCGCAAAGGACAGAATTTTTCGGACTGATGCGCTGTCTGGGCGCTACTCCAAAGCAGATAATGCGTTTTGTGAGAAAAGAAGCGCTGGGGTGGTGTAAAACGGCAATACCGGCGGCGCTTCTTTCCGGAACGGCGGTTATATGGGGACTTTGTCAGCTTCTTCGATATTTAAGTCCGAATTTGTTCGAGGGAATGCCTCTCTTCGGAATCAGCTGGATCGGCATCGGTTTCGGCATAATCTTAGGAATTTCAACTGTTCTTCTGGCGGCGTACACGCCTGCTAAAAAAGCTTCAAAAGTGACACCTTTAAGCGCTGTTTCCGGAAATGCAGGAACCACTTATGGAGTAAAATCCTCCGCCGATACCAGATGGCTGCCGATAGAAATATCTCTTGGATGCCATCACGCCAGAGGAAGCCTTAAGAATCTTCTCCTGATGTCCGGTTCCTTTGCCTTTGGGATTCTTCTTTTTATGTCTTTTACAACACTTCATGATTTTATGAACCATGCGTTTACGCCGCTTCGGCCCTGGTCGCCGGATTTGTCTGTTATAAGTCCTGACAATTCCTGTTCTTTGCCGGAAGATCTGGCGGAACGTATCGCCGGTCAGCCGTCGGTCAGGCGTGTCTATGGAAGAAAATTTGCTTATGATATGGACGCGGGCCTTAAGGGACAGGAGATAAAGATCCATTTAATTTCTTATGAAAGTCATCAGCTTGCGTGGGCAAAAGACTATCTCTTTTCCGGCACCGTGGATAAAATACCCAAAGGAGAGTCAGTGCTTGCCGTTTTAAAGGACGAAGGAGAGATACAGACAGGAGAACAGATTACGATTGAAACAGAAGCCGGAGAGGAATCTCTTCCTGTATCCGGTGTACTTACGACCTGTCCTTTTGATCAGGATCCGGGTGTCTTTACAGTAATCTGTTCGGAAGGATTGTTTAAAAGACTGACAGGGAAAAATGGCTATACCATTCTGGATATTCAGGTAAAACGGGAAATAACAGATCAGGAAGTGGAAGTGATTCGTAAAATCGCGGGCGAAAATGTAATATTTTCGGACAAACGCCAAGGAAATGCAGAAGTAATGGGCGTATACTATGCGTTTCTCCTTTTCCTGTACGGTTTTCTTACAGTGATTCTGATGATTTCTGCCTTTCACATTATCAACAGTATGTCCATGAGCGCGTCCGCACGGATGGGGCAGTACCAGAGCATGTATGCCATCGGCATGGGCCAGGGACAGTTGATCCGAATGGTGGCGGCAGAGGCGTTTTTTTATACATTGCTCGGGATTTTTGCAGGCGGAGCGGTCGGATGTTGGTTTCACAGGCTTTTATACAGGTTCCTTGTGACTTCCCGCTGGGGAGACGCCTGGCAGGTACCGGCAGGACCGTTTCTAATAGCGGCTGTGACGGTGCTTCTGTCCTCTGCATTATCAATCCTGGGACCCGGAAAAAGAATACAGAATCTAAAAGCGGTATAACTCATTTGGTAAATATGACGGAGATTGTCAGATAAGGTTGCATTTATGGCGGTTTCACAATATAATAGGTCTCGAGAGTATTTTACTATTTACATGAAAGGGAGAAATAATGTTGTGAAACGAGAAAAATTTGGTTCCCGCCTTGGGTTTATTCTGGTATCCGCCGGATGTGCCATTGGGATCGGGAACGTGTGGAAATTTCCCTACATATGCGGGGAATACGGAGGCGCTGCTTTTATATTGATCTATCTTGTTTTTCTTCTGATTCTCGGCATACCTGTGCTGGTATGTGAGTTCGCGATAGGCAGAGGAAGCAAAAAAAGCGTGGCTTTAAGTTTTGAAGAGCTTTCACCTCCGGGAACATCCTGGCCGAAACTTAAGTACATCGGAATATTCGGCTGCTATCTTTTGATGATGTTTTATACCATGGTCGGCGGATGGATGATGTATTATTGTTACAGGAGCTTGACAGGAGAGTTTCGCGGGGCTTCCACTGAAAGCATTGCCGATGCATTTACAGGAATGCTTGCGGACTTGCCTACGATGGCGTTCTGGACGGTTCTAATCTGTATCTTAGGTTTTGCGGTCTGTATGCTTGGATTAAAATCCGGTGTGGAAAGGATCACTAAAGTCATGATGGCGGCGCTTCTTATGATTATGGTGGTGCTGGCGCTGCACTCGGTATTTTTAGACGGCGCAGGCGCAGGCATCCGCTTTTATCTGATTCCGGATTTTCAAAAAATGATGGAGGCCGGCATCGGAAATGTGGTGTTTGCCGCGTTAAGCCAGGCATTCTTCACGCTGTCTTTGGGTGTGGGAGCCATGCTGATTTTTGGAAGTTATCTGGACAGATCCCACAGTCTGACAGGAGAAGCCGTCAGTATTACGGCGCTGGATACTTTTGTGGCGCTGACAGCAGGATTTATTATTATTCCTGCCTGCTTTGCCTATGGAATCGAACCCGGGGCTGGACCAAGCCTTGTATTTATTACGCTGCCGAATATCTTCGCTCAGATGCCGGGCGGCGCTTTGTGGAGCGCACTTTTCTTCCTGTTTCTGACATTTGCGGCGCTTTCTACGATCATCGCGGTATTTGAGAACATTCTCGCGTTTGATATGGATCTGTTCGGATGGTCAAGAAAGAAAAGCGTGCTGATCAGTGCGGTGCTGATTATTGTTCTTAGTATGCCGGCTGTATTGGGATACAATGTGCTGTCTATGATCCAGCCGCTGGGCGCGGGCAGTACGATTATGGATCTGGAAGACTTTATTGTCTCCAATAATCTGCTTCCTTTGGGAAGCTTGGGATATGTGCTTTTTTGTACCGGTAAAAACGGATGGGGCTGGACAAATTTTATAACGGAAGCCAACGCCGGGGCCGGGCGCTCTTTCCCAGCAGGGCTTAAAAACTATATGTCTTATGGTATTCCCCTTATCATTATCGTGATTTATCTGAAAGGATATTATGATAAGTTCCAGAGTGAAAGTCCGCTGGTATTCGGATGCTGGATGGTTGTGGCCCTTATTTTTCTACTATTTGTATTTTACTGTGCAAAAGCAAAAAAACGAGCATAAAAAAACAGGATGCCTGTTCCGAAAATGGATTGGCATCCTGTTTTTGATTGCCGCAGGCAATGAGGCGCGCGGCTGTGCAGCAGACATTTGACTCATTGCCGGGAGGATCTCATATAAATACAAACCCAATGATCAGATATAAGATTACTGCCAGCGCGCCGCAGCAAAGCGCATACGGAAGCTGCGTCTGCACATGGTCGATATGGTCGGCGGCAGCTCCGGTGGACGAGAGCACGGTTGTATCCGAAAGCGGTGAACAGTGGTCTCCAAACACACCGCCGCCTGCCACTGCGCTGAAGCATGCATAAATTAATGGGCTTAAGGTTCCGCCGGTAAAAGTGAATGCCAGCGGAAGGGCGATCGGCATACAGATGGCGAAAGTTCCCCAGGAGGAGCCGGTGGCAAACGCCATGATCGCCGAAATGACAAAGATGATTGCCGGAAGCAGCGCCGGGGTCAGGAAATCTTCGCTCAGAGAAACAATGTAGTTGGCGGTCCCCATAGATTTACTCAGAGCGTTAATGGAATAAGCCAGCGCCAGAAGAGTGACTGCCGGAACCGCTCCCTTGATGCCGTTAGTCAGCGTATCCATCACTTCGCGGAACGGAATCCCCTGAACGACCATACTGATGCTCATAAAAATAATGACAAATAAGAACGCTTCCATCGTTTTGGCCGAGCCAAGTTTTATGTAAGTGCCAAGGGCAATGGTGACGATCATAAGAACCGGAAGCAGGAAATTTAAGAATACCCGGGGGCGGATGCCTTCATAGGCCGTCATTTCCGTAAGTTCTTTTCCGATCAATGGAACGGCGCCGTCCCGGAGTACTTTTCCTTCTTCCATGGCGCGTTTTTCTGCTTTAGCCATGGGGCCGAAGTCTTTGATGATGCCTGCCCCTACAAGGCCTACCATAAGGACGGCAAGAAGCGCATAGAAATTGTACGGGATCGCGTGCAGGAAAAGGGAAGCCGCATCATCATCGGTAACAATACATCCTATCCCTACAGCCAGGCCGCTTAAATAAGCCGCCCATCCGGTAATCGGAACCAGTACGCTGACAGGCGCGGAAGTAGAATCGGCGATGTATGCAAGCTTTTCTCTGGAAATCTTTGCCTTATCTGTGATGCTTCTCATGGTGGAACCTACGAACAGCGGGCTGAAAGAATCACTGAAATAGACAAAGATCCCTAAAAGCCATGCCATAAGCTGTGCGCCGCGCCGGCTTAAATTTTTGTCGTGGATCATCTGGGAAAAACTCTGAATCGCACCGGTTTTCTGAAAATAGGCCACAATGATGGCGATGAATGTGTTCAGGAGCATGACCCAGGAAAAGCTGGTAGTGCCAAGGCTTTCTTTTAAAAGCGTCGGAAATCCCAGAGGGTCCGGACTCATAAGAAATGTGCCCGTGATGCATGCCGCCACTAAAGACACAATCGTATTTCTTGTGACAAATGAAAGTACGATAGCAATGATGGCGGGAATGATGGATATAAATCCCATGTTGATAATTTCTGCTTCCATGTCTGAAAGTCCTCCTTTGTATGTTTTTTGAGGGCTCCGGCTATCAAGCGGATATCTCATTTTCAGGCTTTTTACAGCCTGATATAATTATCAGAACGAGTTACGGTCGCGGGAGGCGCCGGGTCAAGGCTTTCCTCTGCAATGCCCAGGATATCTTCCGGGCGGATCCATGGCCGGTTCTGTAATGCACTTGTTTCTTCATGCGTCAGGTATCCCTGATAGGCGGTGAGGCTTCTCCTTAAATATCCGTCCCGTACACAGGCTCCGGCTACACCATATTTTGCAATACTGCGGAAATGGGGCAGTACGGACGCTGCATAGGCTACGGAGGTGGAGTTTGCGATGGCTCCGGGGATGTTGCTGACGCAATAATGAACGATCCCTTCTTCAATGTAACGGGGGTTTTCATGTGTGGTTTCATGAAAAGATTCAATGGCGCCCTGTTCGTCGTTGCTTATATCTACGATAACAGAGCCTTTTTCCATCAGTTTTAACATAGGGCGGTCGATCAGGTAGTCCGTACAGCCTTTGGGCCATTTGACACAATTCAGGATCAGGTCTGTCTCCGGGAGCAGTTTTTTGATATTCTCTTTGGTAGATATCATGGTGTTAACCTGTTCATGATATTGCCTTCCAAGCGTGCGCAGTGTTCCAATATTGATATCCATAATGGTACACCAGGCACCCAGCGCATGGAGAACAGAAAGTGCTGCCTGTCCGACCGTGCCGCCGCCCAAAATCAACGCTTTGATACCGGGAGCACCACCCAGTCCACTGACAAATTTTCCTTTGCCGCCGTTGATGGTCAGAAGAGACTCCAGACCGAATAAAGCGCCCTGCTTGCCTGCCGCTTCGCAGTTCGGGGAACCATAGCGATGGGAATCTTCCGCCGTAAAGGCAATGACTTTCTGATCCAGCAGCGCCTGTACTTCTTCTGGATGCGCAGCCGGATGGATACAGGTGAATACGATCTGCCCCTCTCTGAGCATGGTAAATTCCGAGGGTTCAAATTCTTTGACTTTGGCTACAAGATCACAAGTATCATAAATTTCTTTTGCCGTATCGACCATGACGGCGCCTGCCGCTTCGTAAGCCGCATCTTCAAAACCGGCTTTTTCACCCGCGCTTTTCTGTACTTTGACTATGCAGCCGTCTCCGGTCAGGGTTGCCACTTCCGTGGGAGTGGCAATTACGCGGTTTTCTCCGCTTTTAATGTCTTTTAAAATTCCAATATTCATAATGACTTCCTTCCTCGTGATATCTCTGTATCACTTTATCACCATACAGTAAAATTATATAGGATAACAGTGTATATGGCAAGGAATTTCTTGTCGAATTATCGAACAAATTTTCGTTTTTTATATTGACAAACATATATTCGATTGCTATAATCAAAAATAGAAAAAGAACGAATGTTTGTTATTATAAAGGAGTGAGCGGATATGTTTGCAGAAGGGACTATGAGCAGAGAAGAATTCAGAAGGGCAAGACGGGAGCAGATGTTGTCAGAGCAAAAAGCCAGAAGACGCCGGATACTTTTACTTTGTATGACGCTGCTGCTGGTATTCGGCATTGGTGTATGCTTCGGAACACTGCTTGCAAGAGCGGATGAAACAGAGAAAAATCCAGGGTATAAGTACTATACGAAAATAGAAGTACAGAAGGGAGATACTTTGTGGGAGATCGCGGATCGATATATGGATCGCGAACATTATGAAGGCCGGAGGGAATATATCATAGAAGTCATGAATATTAATCATATGACAACCGACCGTCTGACGGTAGGGAAAAAGCTTATTGTTCCTTATTATTCGGCAGAAATGAAGTGAAATATCCCGCAGCACGCTGTGTAGTATTTCACTCTCGCGGCAGTCGCCAGATATCCGTGCAGGCACGGCTGCCTGGCTCGTTGCCCGCGGAAATAATTGCGAAAAAATGAACCTCTTTTTTAAGATTTCATGAAGAATCCTTTAAGATTATTTGTCGTTTATTGTAGGACAAGGCGAAATATGTTAAAGTGAGAACAGAAGAGTTTTAACAGCGGAAGCCCCCGAGTGCTGGAAGGGCTGTAGCGGAACTTAAATAGGAGGTCACTGTCACTATGAAGAATAAATTGTATTACATACTCGCGGTCCTGTACCTGCTGATGTTTGGCTTTATTTTGTACATCAATGGGGTATTTACAGGAAATATAGGGTCGCTGGATAATTTGCTGATCAATGTGGGATTTTTACTAATTATAGGTATCTTATTTCTTATATCGTTTACCGGTTTTGCCAGATTAAACCAGATGACAGATGCGCTTGTGATCGTAGAAGAGGCCATGCGGGATCAGTACCAGGAGACACATCAAAACCTGTGGCAGGAATATCGAAAAAAGAAAGATCTGTTCCCTAATGCATTGTTAAATGAGCAGTTTACCAAATATCAGAATTGCATACAGATGCATACCAATACAAAAGGCCAGATAATGGAAGTGTGCCCTATAGAAGAATATATCAATGAAGACCTGTTAGATCGGGCAGGAAAAACATATTTTAATTCTGCTGTATCCAGTACATTGACCGGTCTTGGGATTTTAGGAACATTTCTCGGATTGACAATAGGTATGAGTTCTTTTTCCGGAAATGATATATTTACCATATCGGACAATATCGCGCCGCTTTTGGACGGTATGAAAGTGGCGTTTCATACATCTGTTTATGGAATTTTCTTTTCTCTGGTATTTACCTTTGTATATCGCAGCATGATGTCAGATGCTTATGAAAAGCTTCAAAGATTCCTCTCTGCATTTCATGAGTATACGGCCCCATCAGCCAGTAATATGGACGAGAACGCAGGTGCGATGCTGATTTATCAGGCTAATATGGCTAATTCTTTGAAAAATATTATGGAACTTATGCGCGGAAATGCCATGGAGCAGACAAAATCCATGGACCGGATTGTGCAGCGCTTTATGGACAGGATGTCCGATTCCATGAGCGCCGATTTTGATACGATTGGCAGATCTTTAAAGGAAGCGTGTGAAATACAGGTGGCATATGCAAGAAATTTTCAGCGTTTGGAAGAAAGTACCAAACTGCTGCTTGAGTCCAGCCGTATGATGAACGATACGATGAATCTTGCGTTGGAAAGACAGCGGGAAGCAGAAGAGAAGATGTCCAAAACCTGTGATGATTTAAGCAATGAACTGTATACGTTTCAGAAGATGAGGGATTTGATATGAAAAGTCAAAGAAGAGAAAGAGCTGCATTTGCAGAGCCGGGCTACTGGCAGTCCTATTCGGATATGATGGCGGCGCTGCTTTTAATCTTTATCCTGATCATCGCTGTCACCCTTGCCATATACAAACAAAAAAGAACGGATTTGGAAAAGGCACAGCTTCAGCTTAATTCCACCAGGACAGAACTGGAAGCGTCCAGGGCGGACCTGGAAACTTCCGAAGAAGAACTCAGAAATTCTCTGAAGGAACTGGAAGAAGCTTATACCCAGGCGACTATGACACAGGAAGAACTAAAGGCCGCTTATCTGGAGATCGACGAAGCAAGGGCAGAATTAAATGCTACTAAAAGCGAGCTTAAGGATATTGTCGGCATACGGACAGATATCATCGGGGAGCTGCAGACCCGCTTTAGTAATTCGTCTATGAAAGTAGATCCTCAGACCGGTTCCATCACGTTTTCTTCGGATGTGTTGTTCCGATACAACAGCGCAACACTCACATCAGAGAGCAAAGATACATTACAAGAGATTATCCCCATGTATTTAGGCGTGCTTCTCCAGGATAATTTCCGTCCATATATTGCAGAAATCATCATTGAAGGTCATACAGACACGGACGGTGGGTATCAAAGCAATATGACTTTATCCTACAACCGGGCCAACTCTGTGGCAAAATTCTGCATGGACAGCAAAAATGGTCTGTCTCAGACACAGATCGAATTGCTGCAAAGCCTGATGACAGTAAACGGACGTTCTTTCAGCAATCCGATCTATAAAGATGGTTCCAATGATGTAGATATGGCTGCTTCCAGACGTGTGGAAATTAAGTTCCGTCTGAAAGAAGATGAGATGATCAAGAAGATCACGGAAGTATTGGAACATTAAGGAGACTATCCACGGAATCGATCCAGACAGGCGAATATTTCCTGTATCCGGGGTTTTGCCAATCCGCAGGGAATATAGGAGCTGCAAAATGGTTCCCATCCTTTTTTCTCCAGCATATCGGATAGAATCCCGACAATCTGGCAAACCGTGCGTTTTCCGTCCATAAGCTGTTCTAAGGCATATCGCAGAAGATATGCCAGGGCAGCGGTCTGCTCGGAATCGGCAAGCTGTTCCACATATCTTAGATCTACGGTTTCTCTGTCTACAGAGAAGGCATCGCGTCCCATAGTCTTTATTTTCATATGTTCGTGGCGGTTGTCGTTTTCGATCCGTCTTCCTGTGCGATAATCTCGTTTTCCGCGTTCGCTGCGGCGGTAGGGCGGCAGCAAGCGTTCATGAGAAGGCATGGAGAATCCTGGAGCATGGATTCGGGGAATAGTATGTTCTTTACAAAGCTCTTTTACACGCTCTGTAATGTCCACCGGACAATAACAGTCCATTTGAAGGATCTTGTCCGCAATATAAAAGAAAGCGCCGGAACTTCCGGCCACGAGAATCGTTGAAATCCCTGCCTGTTCATACAAATCTCTGGCGCGTTCCAGAAATGGAGTGATGGGTTCTTTATCCCGGCTGATTACCTGCTGCATAAAATCGTCCCGCAGCATAAAATTGGTGGCGGAAGTGTCTTCATCAATCAGAAACAGACGGGAACCGGATTCCATATTTTCAATCACACCGGCGGCCTGGGAAGTACTTCCGCTGGCATCCAGGGTTGAAAAAGATGCGGTATCTTTTTTATTGGGCAGATCGTTAATGAACAGAGATATATCCACATTTCGGATGGAGCGTCCATCTTCGGCCCGCAGTTTGACTGCCGTATTGTCAGTGATGACAAATTCCCGTCCATCCCCTGCGATATGATTATAGACGCCGTTTTGCAGAGCTTCTAAAAGTGTGGATTTTCCATGATAACCACCGCCTACAATCAGAGTAATGCCCTGGGGGATTGCCATACCGGTGATTTTTCCTTTATGCGGCAATGTGAAAGTGCGTTCCATAGCAGTGGGTGAAGCAAATGGGACACTTTCTTTTAAAGGAAGATCTGATATGCCGCTTTTCCTGGGAAGAATCGAGCCGTTGGCCACAAAGGCGGACAGCTTTTCTTTTATAAGGATGTTTCTGATTGTTTCCTGATCTTCAGCAAGGAATACGGCAGCTTCCACCTTTTTAGCATCCAGTTTTCGGTAGTAAAAGCTGTTTTCCACACAACGGGGAAGAAAATCAAAGAGTATTTTTTCCAGTTCTCCAGCATTGATGGTTCGTCCAAGGGCAGGAAAACCCACATGAAAACGGGCGATGATTCTGGTTTCCAAAATCTGGCAAGCGCTTCTCTCCAGCACTTCCTGTCCGCAGCGGGTGATAGATAAAAGACCACTTTTTCCGGAGCCTTTTGCCTTAAAATTGTAATCTTCAAATTGGGAAGAGAATTGTCTGATTAAAAAATCCTGTAAAGCAATGCGGGAACAGTCTTTTTCATAATACATTGCAGGAAATCCGGCGGCTTTGTGGGGAATCTCTACATGAAGATTTGAGGGAGATGCAAAAGGATCACCCTGCACATGATCGATAAAAAGGGTAAAATTCTGATATTGATAGCTCCCTGCCAGAGATTTATAGGCAGGATAGCTTTTATGGTCAATGGAGCGCAGCATGGCGCGCAGGTCATTGGATGATTTCATAGTTGGAATAATTCTCCTTTCAAAATATGTATTGATACTGGTATAGTATATCAATATTTTTTTCAATTCGTCAATGGGTCGAATAAGGAAACTGTCATGCGTAAACGATAGCGCTGATAAAAAGCAGAAAGCAGCATGGAATCTTCATACAAAGTATGTTAAAATAGACCAGAAAAACATCTGCAGGTTATTGTAAGCGGCAGGTGTACAACTCACACAGGAGGTATGTAAAAATGGCGTTAATGCATGTGGATTTTTTTT
>CAJUMT010000081.1 GCA_910587495.1 uncultured Lachnospiraceae bacterium
GTATCGCCTTGCCAAGGCGAGGGTCGCGGGTTCGAATCCCGTCTCGTGCTCTTAAGAGAGAATGATCGGTTTATACCGGATTCTCTCTTTTTGCTTGCTCTCAATTAAGGTAGTCTTTTCACGATATTTGCTTTAATAAGCATCCTCTGGAATATTTTCTATCAAAATTTGTAGAAATTCCTGCATACTTTCCGCGCGCAAAAGCAGGTCTGTCAATGGAGGATTATTTGCCATAGCGACAAATGTATCGTACAGGGTTTTAATATCCTTTCTTTTATCATCGGCAAGGCTGAGCATCAAAATAATCTGTGCGTTTTCCTTTTCAGACCATTTTACAGGGCGCTCTAATATAGCGACCGCGATCTGGCTTTTGCTGGAACAAATCGCCATGGGGTGGGGAAGCGCAATGACGCCATCCATGGCGGTAGAGATCTTGGATTCCCTTTCCAGCACGCTTTTTTCAAATGAATCTGATATATGCCCGCTTTTTTCAAGAAGCGCGCATAAAATATGGATGATTTCATCCTTGGATTGTGCGGACGAGCGCACAAACAAGGACGGATCGAATAGATCTGCGAACTGGTTAACGGGGTGCAGCGGATTTTTGTTAATTATTTTGGCAATATTTTCAATATCTTTTCTAAGAAACGGAATCTCCACCACCACAACAGGGAGCATAGCATCCATCTGTTTTAAGGGGACAGTGGAAATAATAAGGTCAATATTGCGGCAGGTCTTACTGCTTAATTCGTGGGAGGGGTATTTTCCTTCAATTTCCAATACATCCTTGAAAAGAGAAGAAATTTTCGCGGCAAGAAAGCTGCCTTCGGCATAACCGTTTCCGTAAACAATCAGCGCTTTTTTTCGGCGCAGATGGCGGGAATCGAAGTATCGTTCTATGGAAGCTCCGATATGAAGGGCGATATAGCCGATATCGTCGTCAGACAGATGAAACGGCTCATTTTCGAATGCCTGGTAAACAGCTGTTTTGGTCACTTCATAAGCGAAAATGTAATTGTTTTTGATCGTGTTTAACAAAGGGTTTTTGCTGCGCAGCCGGTAATATTTAGCATTCAGGATAGCCTGCAGATGCTGAATCAGGTCATTGAGGATGATCATGTCTGTCCTAAGGTCAATATGATAGGACTCATAGATGCAATTCAGGATGTCCATAACCAATTTATGCGTGTAGTCCGAAGTGTGTTTTTGATCCAATAATTCAGTGGTACTGGTAACATAATGCGAAAAAATATAGTTCTTCTCCGGAGCTGTAAACGCTATTTGAAATATTTCTTCTATATAAGCAATCAGTGGGTTCAGCAGCTGTTCTAATTGTGGATTTTGGGGCATCGGATAAGACGGGATTGGCTGATCCACCTGCAGCCTGGAAATAGAAAGCGCAATATGCAAAATAAGGTTTTTCAGATTATAGTCTGAAAAATGAAGATCGTATTTGCGGTTAAAGTCCATGACAGCTTCTTTGATTTTCTCAAGATTCACATGGTTCAGCAATGCCTTTTGCTCACTGGAAAACTGGAAGGCATATGGCTGCGCGTTGGATGTGAGAAGATCGATAATACAGGTACGCTTATCCAGCTCCCTGCCGGTGACCAGGTAACCGAGATTGGCTTTATTTTGGAGCGTGAGATGGTATCGGGACAGTATGGCGCGGATGGTCTTTAAATAATTGCAGATCGTGTTAATGCTGACGAAAACTTCATCCGCAAGGTCATCCTGGCTTAAATAATCATTTGCGTACAACATCTTTATGATCAGATGATTGATCCGGCTGTCCACCGAATCCAGAGAATCCGGCACTTTTTCTATGGATGCTTCCAATTGGAGCAGCAGGGAAGGATCTTTTACATCCAGATAATAGCCCTCGCCCCTTTTCATCAGGATCTGCGCATGAGCTTTTTTTAATTCTCTGTTTATATCGCGTATGTCGTTTCTAAGAGTCCGTTCCGATATTTGAAAATGTTTTACCAGGCTTGAAGGGCTGGCATAGTCTTTATGAGTCAGAAAATATTTTAGCAATTCATTTAATCGAGAATTTTGAAACATACCGCTCTCCACTCCTTTTCTGATTATGTAAAATGTCCCCGTTTAAATATAATATACTTTATAAAGGGTTTGGTTGACAAGATATGACTTTGCCAATTCCAACCGGCAAGACGCCCCAAAAAATCCTGGCCAGAGCTTGCCGTCTGTCCTGGAAATCAGTTGTCTTCCATCTGATATTTGCATGATTTATAATATGGCCCATCAAGAAACACCGAACAACGTAGCAGTTTAATGAGCAAAACGAGAGGAGGAATTACGTTGGGTAAGATTAAAGTAGGAGTAATTGGAGTAGGGCAGATGGGTACATATCATGCGCAGATTTACAGGAAGCTTCCGCAGGTTAAGCTGGCCGCATTGTGCGAATACAATGACGCCCGCAGGAAACAGCTGGAAACAGAATTTGCAGGGGTGAGGCTCTACAAGGATTACAAAGAGATGCTGGAAAACGCCGATATTGAGGCTGTGAGTATCGTACTTCCGGACAATATGCATCGGGAAGCTGTGGAGCTGGCGGTGAAGGCAGGGAAACACATCCTGCTGGAAAAACCTCTGGCAAAGGAACTGGAAGATGGGAAAGCACTATATGAAATCACCAAAGATTATGATAAAGTGTTTACAACAGGTTTCCTTCTTCGCTTCGATCCGCGTTTTGCGATGATAAAAGAACGGCTGGATAGCGGCGAGCTGGGAGACATTATCCATTGCTATGTGAGGAGGAACAGCCCCATCGTCGGCCCCAGGCGCTATATCGGAGCTTCCGATCTGAGTATGCATGTGATGATCCACGACATAGATTATGTCAACTGGTGGATGGGATGCGAGCCTGTGAAGGTATTTGCCAGAAGCCGGAGCGTGCTGCTGAAAGAAAACGGAATGAATGATGTGATCTACGCGATCGTGACCTATGAAAACGGCGCGATCGCATGCATGGAAGCCTGTTGGACATTGCCGGAAAATTCCCCTACGATCATCGACGACAAAGTGGAACTTGTAGGCACAAAAGGGGTTGCTTATGTAGATTCCTGTGATCATGGGGTGAGGTTCGTGTCAGAAAAAGGAGTCCAGTATCCGGATTCCAGGCACTGGTATTATGTGAACGGAGAAGTATGCGGTGATCTGGCAGAGGAAGTTATGGACTTTGTGAATCATGTGGCAACGCAGACAAAATCAATCATTACGCCGAAACAGTCTTATGATGCGCTTCGCGTGGTAGACGCGATCGAACGGTCGATCAAAGAAGGAAAAGAAGTTGAACTGTCATAACAGAAGAGGGGGTAAAAACATGTCTAATAAAGTTTCGTGGCGCATAAAAGCGCAGCAGTTCGGCGGCAAGTTAAGTGCGATGGTTCTTCCGAACCTGGGAGCCTTTATGGGATGGGGGATCCTGACCGCATTGGGTATCTGGCTGTCAAACGATATGTTAAAAGGATTTATTTCACCTATGCTGACCTATATGCTCCCCATGCTCATCGGTGTGGCAGGAGGAAAGCTGGTGTATGGAGATAAAGGAGCCGTTATTGGCGCGTTTACCACTATGGGCGTTATCATCGGAAGCGATATCACAATGCTTTTGGGGGCTATGATGATAGCGCCTTTTGCGGCATGGGTGCTGAAAAAGGCAGATGCGGTGATAGAACCCCACATTCCGATCGGCTTTGAGCTGTTGATCGGAAACCTTACGACAGCGATCCTCGGCGCAGTGATCGCGATTGTAGGATGTATCTTTCTGGCGCCGGCTATCACATCTTTGTCCGGGGTGTTTGCAAAAGGGGTTGCCGTTTTAGAGAATAATAATCTGCTGCCCCTTACGGCAATATTTATTGAACCCGCCAAAGTTCTGTTCCTGAATAATGCCATAGGACAAGGTATTCTTACTCCGCTGGGAACGACGCAGCTGGCTGAGTATGGAAAATCTGTGTTGTTTTTGCTTGAATCTAATCCGGGTCCGGGACTTGGAATCCTGTTGGCGTACTGCCTCTTTGGAAAAGGAAGGGCAAAAGCCAATGCGTATGGCGCGACGCTCATCCATGCGGTCGGGGGAATCCATGAAATATATTTTCCGTTTATCTTGATGAACCCGATGATGGTCATTGCGGCGATCGCGGGGGGCATTACCGGTACTTTTTTATTCACCCTGTTTGGGGTGGGGCTTGTGGGCGTAAGTTCCCCGGGAAGCATTATCACGATTATGATGATGGCGTCCGCGGGAGACCAGTTGAAAATCCTGCTCTCGATCCTGGCTTCTGCAGCGGTATCTTTTGCAGCTGCGTCTGTTATTGTAAGAAATACGAAACAGGATGAGGAAGAAGGGGATCGAAGCCTTAAAGAAGCGGCGAAACAGATGGAGGCTCTGAAAGGAAAAAAATCCCGGATTTCTTCTGTTTTCGAGGACGGGGAAGAAGCGTTTGATTACGGCAAAGTGAAAAAGATCCTGTATGTCTGCGACGCCGGCATGGGTTCCAGCGCGATGGGCGCTTCCGTGATCAGCAAAAAATTGAAAAAAGCAGGGATTACGGACGTCGAGGTCCGGCATGCGTCGGTGATGGAGCTTCCCAAAGAAGCGGAGCTGATCGTAACCCATACCGCGTTAAGCGAAGTGGTGAAAGAAAAACAGCCGGATACGATGCTGATTACGATCCAGGATTATCTAAACGCTCCGGAATATGAAGAACTGGTAGCGAATATCAGCAAGGCGAGGAGCTGACAGGCAGGTAGGAAAAGATGTTAAAAGCAATTGTGTTTGATTTTGACGGCGTGATCATAGACACGGAGTCAGAATGGTATTATATATACCGGGACTGGTTGAAAAAAGATTATAATTACGACTTGAAAATAGAGGATTATCAGATCTGTGTAGGAGCCAATAACCGATCGCTATTTGAGTTTTTGAAAAGGGATATAGGGGAACATGTGGACACCGGTGGGTTTGAGCAGGGAGCTATGCAGGAATATATACGCCGGACCCGTGAGCTGCCGCCCATGAAAGGCGTGTTGGAATTTATTTATAAAGCGAAGGCAAGAGGCCTAAAACTGGCGATTGCCACCTCCGCGACCCTTCAAAAACCGCAGTTTCATTTAAAGCGCCTGCAGGTGCTGGAGGCATTTGACGTATTCTCTACCGCCGAGATCTGCGAAAAAGTAAAACCGGCCCCGGATCTTTTCCTGAAAGCGGCAGAACTTCTGGGGTGCAGGCCAAAGGAATGCCTTGCTGTGGAGGATTCAGGCAACGGGCTACTGGCGGCCAGACGGGCGGATATGCCATGTCTGGTCGTTCCGAATCCGGTTACGGAAAATTTCGATTTTCAGGGATATTATAAAAAAGCAGATTCGTTGGATGAAGTGGATTTGGACGAGATTATACTAAATTTCGTTTGAACGCGGAAAGGAGGCATAAAATGCTGGAAAATGTGACGATAAAGGATATTGAGATTGGCGTCCGGGCGTCGGACTGGGAGGATGCGATACGCAAGTCTGCCAGGATTTTATTGGAGGCGGACAAGATTGAAGAATCGTATATTGAGGCGATGATCGAGGCCGTTCATCGCGTGGGTCCCTATATTGTACTGGGAAACCATGTGGCGCTTGCGCACGCGAGGCCGGAATGCGGCGTCAAAGAATTTTCTATCTGTTTTACCACCCTGGATCCGGGCATATCGTTTGGAAATGAAAGCTTTGATCCGGTGAAACTGATCATCACGCTGGCGGCTGTTGACGCGGACAGCCATCTGGATCTTATGAGCGAACTCGCCGGCATTTTGATGGAAGAAGAAAATGTAGAACGCCTTGTGGCCTGTAAAATGCCGGAGCAGTTCTTAAAATTGCTGCAGCAGATGAGAGATGAGGAATAGAGAATGATCGCAGTACTTGACATTGGAGGTACTTCTATAAAATACGGAATGATTTCTCCCTCAGAAAATTTCTGTGAGATATTGCATTCTGGATCGACAGACAGCAACGCCCGTATGCTGCAAGGTCCCGGAATCGTAGAAAAAGCGGCCAGTATCATAGACCGGTTCCGGCAGATGTATCCCATAGAGGGAATCGCCGTGTCAACGGCAGGCATGGTGGATGCGGAATCCGGGAGGATCGTATATGCCAACGAAAACATACCTGCATACACCGGTATGGAACTGAAAAAGATACTGGAAGAGAAATTTCTTGTTCCTTGCTGGGTTGAGAATGATGTGAATGCCGCGGCTCTTGGCGAATACTATCACGGCGCAGGGAAAGGGACGGACAGTATGCTGATGATGACAATCGGTACGGGGATCGGCGCGGCGGTAATCCTTAAGGGAGATATATATCGCGGATACAGTAGGAGCGCAGGAGAAATCGGGTATATGTGGCTGGACGGATATCATTTTCAGGATATTGCCAGCACTGCGGCCCTGGTCAGAAATGTTGAAAAAAAATCCGGACAGGCAGGGATGGACGGAAAAATGATTTTTGAAAGAGCAAAACAAGGGGATGCGATATGCAGCGGGGAGATACATGCTTTGTGTGAACATATTGTAAAGGGGATCAGTAATTGTGTATGCCTTTTAAATCCCCGAACCGTGGTGCTTGGCGGGGGAATTATGGGCCAGAGAGCATATTTGGAACCGATCATAGGGATGTATGCGGACAGATATTTGAATGAAGAAATGAAAAAATATACAAAGATAGATTTTGCCCGGTTGGGAAATACGGCAGGAATGGTGGGCGCCTATGTATATTTTCAAAAGAAAGAGGGATGTTTATGAAAGAAGCCGTTGAAAAATTGATGGGGAAGCTGATCGTGAGCTGCCAGGCGTATGAGGATACGCCATTCTATGGGCCTTCTTATATGAAAGCGATGGCAGAAAGCGTTCTGATGGGCGGTGCGCAGGGAATCCGCGCCTGCTGGCCGCAGGATATCAGAGCCATACGGTCGATTTGCCGGAAACCAATCGTCGGTATCTATAAAGATTTTCCGGATGGAGATCCTTTGGATCATGTATTTATTACGTCTACTTTTGAACAGGCGAAAGCAGTCATCGACGCGGGGGCGGATATTCTTGGCATAGATTGTACAATACGAAAAAGCAGGGGACTGTCCGAGTTGTCGGAACTTTTGGGAAAAATAAAAGAATCATATCCCGATATGCCGATCATGGCGGACCTGGCAACTGCAGAGGAAGGCATTGCCCTTGCGGAAAGCGAGATGGTTGACATTATTTCCACAACCCTTAACGGGTATACGAGAGAGAGCCTGGGGCAAAAAGAAAAGACGCCTAACGTAAGGATGGTACGGGAATTGAAGAAATATACGGCGCTTCCGGTCAATGCGGAGGGACGGATATGGACGCCGGAAGATCTGGAATGTGTATTGGACGCGGGGGCGGACATAGTCACCATCGGCACCGCGATCACAAGGCCGCACTTGATCACAGAGCGTTTTATGGAAAAATTCAGGAAGTATAAAGAAAAGGGATGAGACGATGAGAATAATGAAAGCAAGGGACTACAGCGACATGAGCCGTAAAGCGGCTAATCTTATTTCCGCCCAGATCCTCATGAAGCCGGACTGTGTACTTGGGCTTGCGACGGGTTCTACGCCGGTCGGAATATATGAGAAGTTAGTCGAGTGGTATCATAAAGGAGATCTGGACTTTGGAGAAGTGACGACGGTCAATCTGGATGAATACCGGGGGCTTCCAAAAGAGAATGAACAAAGTTATTATTATTTTATGCACAGGCATCTGTTCAACCATGTGAATATTGATCCAGGGCGTATCTTTCTGCCGGACGGAATGAATGAAGATTCGGATGCGGAATGCGAAAGATATGAGGAAGTGATCCGGTCGGTGGGCGGCGTTGATCTGCAGCTTCTCGGCATCGGGCACAACGGGCATATTGGTTTCAATGAACCGGGCGACACATTCGCAAAAGGGACCCACTGCGCAGACCTTCAGGACAGGACTATTGAAGCAAATAAGCGTTTTTTTGCATCGGCCAGAGACGTTCCGAAGCAGGCGTACAGCATGGGAATCAAGACAATTATGGGAGCGAAAAAAATCCTTGTGGCTGCAAGTGGGGAGGATAAGGCGGAGGCGCTGAAAAATTCCTTATTTGGGCCGGTGACCCCGCAGGTTCCGGGTTCCGTTCTTCAACTACATCCAGATGTAACAGTAATTGCGGACGAGGCGGCATGGTCCAGATGTAATCTGTAATTCGGAGCGTGAAAGATGAAAATTATCAATGCAAAGGTATATACTGAGGACGGTATTTTTAAGATACAGGACGTCTGCACGGACGGTGAAAAAATAGCAAAGCAAAGCACCGATGAGATATGCATCGACGGTACGGGATGTTATTTGATCCCCGGACTTACAGATATCCATTTTCACGGATGCATGGGATATGATTTCTGTGACGGTACAAAGGAATCCATAGAAGCGATGGCGGTGTATGAGGCTTCCCGCGGCGTCACGACCATCGTTCCGGCAACCATGACTTTAAGTAAAGACAGGCTGAAAAAGATCTGCGAAACCGCCGCTTCCTACACAAGCACAAGCGAAAGGGGCGCCGTTTTCTGCGGCATTCATATGGAGGGCCCTTTTATTGCGCGGGAAAAGAAAGGCGCGCAGAATGGGACTTATATACAAAAGCCCAGTGCAGAGATGTTTCGGGAGCTTAATGCGGCTTCCGGAAACAGGGTGAAACTTCTGGCCATCGCGCCGGAAGTGGAAGGTGCTTTTGACTGTATTGACGCGCTAAAAGATGAAGTTGTCCTCTCCATCGCCCACACAGCGGCGGACTATGAAACGGCGTCCGAGGCATTCAGGCACGGCGTCCGGCATGTGACACATCTATATAATGCCATGGAAGGACTGCGCAGCCGTGCTCCTGGCGTGGTGGGGGCGGCGGCGGACCATGATAAGGTGGAGGCGGAGCTTATTTGCGATGGTATTCACATTCATCCGGCAACGGTACGCCAGACATTTAAAATGTTTGGCGACGACAGGATTATCTTTATCAGCGATTCGATGGAAGCAACAGGCATGCCGGACGGAACATACGCTCTGGGCGGACAAAAAGTCACAAAAAAAGGGAACCTGGCCACGCTTGCCGACGGTACGCTGGCCGGTTCCGTAACGGACCTGATGGATTGCATGCGCACGGCAGTGCAGAAAATGCAGATACCACTGGAAACCGCGGTCAAATGCGCGGCGGTCAATCCGGCAAAGTCCGTGGGGATCTACGGCCAATATGGCAGTATTACTGTGGGAAAAACCGCAAATATGGTCTTGTTAAGGGAAGAAGACCTTAGTATTGTGCGGGTGTTTTTGAGGGGAAAAGGGATTATATAAGATTTTTGCCGGCCAGCCTTTTTTCAGATTGTAAAACAGCATGGCAGAAAAACGGTTATTAATGACTGCATTTTCCTCCGCGCTGTTTTCCGGCGCGGCGACATTCGATTCTTGTATGTTCAGATTTGGAAGGATGATTTTAAAAGCATTGTCAGAAGTTTCAATTTTCGGTTCCTTTCCGGTTCCTGCGTAAGCCCCCATAATCTTTAACATCCCTGTTCCATAGGCTTCAATCAATTCCAGACGGTAGAATACATTCGCCAGCTTTACATTCCGGCATACGGAAATTCCCATCATGACATTCTTTAAGGTTACGCCGCTTACAAGACCTCCAATCGAAGTAAATTCAATCCGATCTGTATAAAGGCTGATGAATGTGCTGGCACGGAAAGAATATTCGCGATGCACAAGCAGATTCAAAAGCGCCTCCCTGACAGCGGTTTCTGGATAGTCCCTCTGGTCGATCCGGCGTAATTTTTGGAAGGAAGAATGTGTCTGGTTCCGAAAGTCAATGTAATCATATGCTTCGCTCATCTGTCGGAACAGGGAACCGGAGAACTCTTTCCGATCTTTAAATTCATTTTGGTTAGTTCCCTGAAAGACGGCTGCTTTAATCGTATGCACACACTGGTCGGACAGCAATAACCCTAAATTCGTATAAACACCGTCATGGCTCATAATACCTAAAGTTTTCATCTGCGCCTCTCCAAACAAGGTGTTTCTTTCGGAAAATTCCTTTTTGGCTGCCTCAAAGGTTAAGTCCTGTTCCAGAGACCGCATTTCTTCAAAATGGTCTCCGTCTGTCTCTTTATATTCTTTTCAGCAAAAGTATTCAGCCATGCAGGAATAGTAAGGTTTTTTCTTACAGCTTTTTCACCATATTTTTCTTCATAGGCATCAATGTCTAATAATAACATATTTACCATGCACCCATTTTCGGCGGTTATTTCAGAATAGTCGGAAGCTTGTGGGATTTGCTCCCCATCTTCAAGTTCTCCCAATATCCAACCACTGGCTGCGTCAATCCCCATTTCAATAGCCTGTTCTAAGTTTTTTCCCTCTGTTACACAACCGGGTAAATCTGGAAATTCTACCACATATCCACCGCTTTGATCTGTAAAAGGTTTAAATATAGCCGGATAAATTAATTTCAATATATGCACCTCCGTTTATATAGACTAAATAAATGGGGCTTAAAGTCCCGCTTGTTTCAAAATTGATATTTGAATTTATTGAATGCGTATTATGCGCATTGTCGATATCTTTATTCTTTGAATATCCGGTTGAAAATAATAAATATATGATTTACAATAAGAAACAGGATAGTGTACAGCACTGCTGTCAGAAGTGAGAAAATAGATTCAGGAAGGAGTGTATGTATAGGATGATGGCAGAAAAAAATATACGTTAGATGATCTGTACATCGGCATGATAGCAAAGGCGGAGCAGCTTAGTGAAATTTCACATAAACCTCAAGCAAATTTTCAAACTATCTTTTCATATCTCGGCAAATGGCGATAAGTCTTGGATTTTAAGGCTTTTTCGCCATTTGTCATATCGGGAGATACTTGGCATATCTTGATGCTTCTCGGCATATTTTTGAATCCAAAAGTAGTACGACAGTAGTAAAAGCACCGATTCGGCTATGCCGCCAGACGCTCCATTTCTGCCTTTGCGGAATCGTAGGTTGCATGGGCGTAATAGTTCAGCGTCATCGTGATGTTAGCGTGTCCCATGATATACTGCAACGCCTTGGGGTTCATGCCTGCGTTTGCTAACCGTGTGCAGAACGTGTGTCTGAGGATGTGGGGCGTGATGTTCGGAAGCTGCTCTTTGTTCTGCTTGTTGTACTTCTTCACAAGCCCTTTCAGCATACTGTCGTAATTCGCTGACACCTTGGGCATCCCGTCATTTTTGAGGAACAGGAAGTTTTTATATCCCTCTACACTGAATGGGGCGGCGTTGCTCCGATTCTTCAGCACACGCTTCAACGCTTGGTAGACTTCTTCGCTCATGGGAATCTGCCGTATGCCGTTCTTGGTCTTTGGCGTTTCGATATAGTAGCCGATGTCGGCATCCCGCAAAAGCTGATGGTCTACATTGATTTGGCGGTTTTTGAAGTCCAGTGCCGTGGTGAGACCGCAGAACTCGGAAATTCTAAGTCCTGTGCCGAGCAGGATGATTACCTCGTCACGGTATTTCCTATATACCGTATCTTGCTCCATGAATGCCAAAAGGCTTTCTTCCTGCTTTGGCGTTAAAGCCGCTTTGCGCTCCCTGTCGTCCTCGATGACTGTATCAAGGGCGAAGTTAAAGGGATTCTTGCGGATACAGTCGTCCTCGATGGCGGTGTAGAATGCCGCCTTGAGGGAGCGTTTGAAATTGCTGATGGTCTGGAAAGCGAAGCCTTTCTCGCTCATCCGTATCGCCCATTCCTTTGCGTCCGACTGCTTCACGGTATCAATGCTTTTCATGCCAAAAGGGTCGTCCTGCAACAAGCCCATAAGGTAGTCACGCCCTTTTTTCGTGCCGTGTTTTACGTTCTTCCGAAGACCGTTCTGCTTTGCGTAGAGCTGGCATACTGTCATTTTCTTGCCGATGGTGTCGATGCCATCCTCCAAGTCCCTGCTGATTTCCTTTATCTTGTCCCTCAGAGCAGGAAGCTCCCGCTTGCCCGCAGGGGTCTTGTCCGTGGCTACCAGTTTCCATGAGTAGACAAACTGCTGCTTGCCGAATGCGTCTATATATTTGTATGCGTATCTCCCGTCTTTTCTCTGGCTCTCTCCAGTCCTTAATATTCGTCCTTTGTTGTCACGTCTCTTTTCTGACATAGTGTGAAGCTCCTTTCCGTTCTGGAACGAGCCTTGATACGACATACCTCTATTATACCGATATTTCGGCTCGTTGCAACTATATGACCTCCATGGAATCAATCATTTTTTCAAACTGCTTCCGCTTAATCTGCACACGGTTTCCGTTCATAATCAGCCAGTTTGCGTTGGGGTGTTCGTCCGCTAACTGGCGGAGCTTCTTTTCCCCGATGCGGAAATACTTTGCGGCTTCCTCGATTGTGAGGGTGTATTTCTCCCAGATGGGAACCTCTGTGTAGTTCATAAAACCTCCTGTCAAAAAATAAGCCTGTGCGGGATAGGCACAAGCGTTACTTAGGGTTGCTGTTCTGTTGCCGCCAAGTCTATACTGACGGCGAGGGAGCGGTTGAGCTTTGGCAGGATGTTTTCGGGAAGCCTGCCGATGTAGTTCTCCAGTCTCCGCTTGTCTATGGTGCGGATTTGCTCTGCAAGGATGAGGGAGTTCTTGTCAAGCCCCTCGAAGCTGCCTACCTCGGTATGTGTGGGCAGCTTTGCCTTTGTATGCACTCGGCTCGTGATTGGCACGATGATGACGGTGGGGCTGTGGGTATTCCCTATATCGTTGGAGACGATGAGTACGGGTCGCCTGCCGCCCTGTTCCGAGCCGACAATGGGGTTTAGGTCTGCGTAGAAGATATCCCCACGCTTGATAGCTCTTTCCATTATGTGTTTGACCTCCTATTTGGATTTAGGCAGGGGATTCCTGCCTATGTAGCAGCCAGATACAAGGGAGTGTTTAAGGTCGGGGGAGCATAAAACAAAGCTCCGTTTCCATAGACCGCCCTGCATCTGGCTTGATATGATAGGAGCATTTCTATGTTGTCCAAAGCCAGCAGAGCTGGCTTTACACCCACGAAATGCAAATGCGTTAGATAACGCATAGAATCCACCAAACGGTCAGCAGCGAACTGACGCCACGGGAATCTCACCCCAACTGTCGGTCTGACAGAGCCGCCCTCATTGCCTGCGGCGGATTGGCTACCGCTCGGACTGTGACTGGACGGGAGTATCATTGTCCTCTTTGTGGGTCATGGCGAAATCGGGGGCTACCCGATATTTTGAGTCGGTAATTTCCGCTCACCACCTTTCATCGCTTCTGCTTTTTCGGCAGGTCATGGCGTACCGCTGCACACGCTTTTGCTCATCACAATCACAAAGAGAATGTATTTGGTGAATGGGTATTCGGTTGTCAAGGAGCTTGGGGAAGCCTATAGAAAAGCCCCCTCACTTTTCCAAAGGAAAAAGCGAGGGGGTTGAGCGGATAATTTTTTATTTTTCCAGAAGTTTTTTGAGCTTGGAGAGAATCTTTCGCTTGCGGTCATTGATTGTTTTCTGCGGGATGCCCGAAGCCTTTGACCATTCCCGTTCTGACAATCCACGGAAGAAAATGGCGTTTACTAAACTTTGTTCATCTTCTGACAATAAGGAAATGGCAAAACGTAGCTTGTCCAACATCATTCTGCGGACAACGGTTTCTGCAACATTTACTGCTTCATCAGCTATAAACTCAAAGCCGTTACCGCTGTCATCAGCACTTTCTATCGCTTCTAAAGACAGCAGGCTGTTGTCTGCATCGAGCTTTTTCAGATAACGCCACCGTTCCTTGTCCCGATAGAACTCGATGTAGTGTGTCTGTTCCGTCTCAATCAAACAGCCCTGCACGGGGATAAAGAGCTTGTCCTTATAAGTTCCGTCCGTTTCCCTGCGGCGGCAGAAATCCTCGTAGGACAATTCTGT
>CAJUMT010000082.1 GCA_910587495.1 uncultured Lachnospiraceae bacterium
GAAACAACGTCCCAACGGACTGACCATCGGGCAGAAGAGAGTACCTTTAGGGGTGATTGGTATCATCTATGAATCCCGTCCCAACGTGACCGCAGACGCTTTTGCCCTTTGCTTTAAAGCCGGAAATGCAGTGATTTTGAGAGGTGGAAGCGACGCTTTTCGCTCTAACAAAGCTATTGTAAAGGCAATCCGTACGGCGCTTTTACATAAAGGCATCCCCGCAGACGCCATACAGTTCATCGAAGATACAAGAAGAGAGACTGTGCAGGAGTTTATGAAAATGAATCAGTATGTGGATGTGCTGATTCCCAGAGGCGGCGCAGGCCTGATCCGCACGGTAGTGGAGAACAGCCGGATTCCGGTCATTGAGACAGGGACGGGCAACTGCCATATTTTCGTGGATGAAAGCGCGGATTTAAAGATGGCGGCGGATATCATTTTTAATGCAAAGACCCAGCGCATCGGCGTGTGCAATGCATGCGAGTCACTGGTCGTCCATGAAAAAGTTGCAGACCGGTTTTTACCTGTGCTTAAGAGCCGCCTGGATGAGAAAAAGGTGGAATTAAGAGGGGATGAAAAAGCCTGTAAGGCGGTGGAAGAGATGACGCCGGCTTCTGAGACGGACTGGGGGACGGAATATCTGGACTATATTCTCTCAATTAAGACTGTGTCCGGCATTGATGAGGCGATTGCCCATATTAACAGGTATAATACGGGACATTCGGAAGCTATTGTCACGTCTGATTATGCAAACGCTCAGAAGTTTTTGAATGAAGTGGATGCGGCGGCAGTCTATGTGAACGCTTCTACTCGTTTTACAGATGGTTTTGAGTTTGGTTTCGGCGCTGAGATCGGTATCAGCACCCAAAAACTTCATGCAAGAGGACCTATGGGGTTAGAGGCGCTCACCTCCACGAAATATATTATTTACGGAAACGGACAGATACGATGAGAGTGATCGCAGGTACGGCCCGCAGTATGCCGTTAAAAACCATAAAAGGGATGGATACAAGGCCTACAACCGATAAGATAAAAGAAACTTTGTTTAATACGCTGCAGACGGATGTGCCGGATAGCCGTTTTCTGGATCTGTTCGGCGGCAGCGGCGCCATTGCGATTGAGGCTTTAAGCAGAGGCGCCGCTTATGCGGTGTTGGTGGAACAAAACAGCAAAGCAGTGAGGTGTATTAAAGATAATCTCATATTTACCCGGCTTAAGGACCGGGCGGATGTATATCAATGTGACGCTTTGACAGGACTTCGGCGGCTGGAAGGGCAGAAACCTTTTGATATCATCTTTATGGACCCGCCCTATGATCAGGGATTGGAACAGCAGGTTCTTACCTATCTGGCGGACAGCGCTCTGGCGGATGAATATACGATTTTTGTGGTGGAAGCTTCTCTGGAAACGGATTTTTCCTATCTGGAAGAGCTTGGATATCATGCTTACAAATATAAAAAATACAAAACGAACCAGCATATATTTCTGCAGAAAGATACAGCCGCGGAATCATGAGGGAGAGTGAAAGAAAGGAAAACAAATGATTCGTGCAATTTATCCGGGAAGTTTTGACCCGGTGACCCTGGGGCATGTGGACATTATTAAGAGAGCCTCGCAGACTGTGGATGAACTGATCGTCGGAGTTTTGAACAACGGAGCGAAAACGCCGCTTTTTTCGGTGGAAGAGCGGGTTGGAATGTTAAAGGAAGTAACGGCGGATTTTTCCGGGGTCAGAGTGATGTGTTTCTCCGGACTTCTGGTGGATTTTGCCAGACAGGTACAGGCAAACACCATCGTAAGGGGGCTTCGCGCCATTTCTGATTTTGAATATGAGCTTCAGATGGCACAGACAAATCGTAAGATGAATCCGGATGTGGATACTATGTTTTTGGCTACAAGTCTGGAATACTCTTATTTAAGTTCCACCATCGTAAAAGAAGTTGCTTTTTTTGACGGGGATATTCGGGAATTTGTACCGGAGCCGTTGATCTTAAAAATACAGGCTAAAGTAAGAGAGAGAAAAGCGCAATGAAGACGAGTGTGCTGTTAAAAAGATTTATCCCTTATTATAAAAAATATACAGGTATAATTGCGATGGATCTGTTCTGCGCCGCCCTTACGACTGTCTGTGAACTGGTGTTGCCGTTAATTCTCCGGTATATTACTAATGTGGGAATGAATGATTTGTCTGCGCTGACCATACAGGTTATACTGACTATCGGCGGTGTGTATTTTGCTCTGCGTATTGTGGACGGGATGGCAAGTTATTATATGGCTTATACAGGCCATGTGATGGGAGCTGCCATTGAGACGGATATGCGGGAGGATGCTTTTGCCCATTTGCAGAAACTGTCTGATAATTATTTTAACAATACAAAGGTGGGGCAGATTATGTCCCGTATTACAAGCGACTTGTTTGATGTGACTGAATTTGCCCATCATTGTCTGGAAGAGTTCTTTATCGCGTTTTTAAAAGCAGCAGTGTCTTTTGTAATCCTTGCCAGGATCAACGTGCTCCTGACAGTTATTATCTTTGTACTGATCCCTGTGATGGCCATATCCTGTTCATATTTTAATCTGCAGGTACGAAAGGCTTTTAAGCGCCAGAGAAATCATATCGGCGAGCTGAATGCCAGGATTGAAGACAGTCTTCTGGGCAATAAAGTGGTCAGAGCTTTTGCCAACGAGTCAGTGGAGTTTGAAAAATTTAATCATGACAATCAGGAGTTTTTCAAAATAAAACGCCATACTTACAAATATATGGCGGCGTTCCAGAATACCATTCGTATGTTTGACGGGTTGATGTATGTGGTGGTAATCGTAGCCGGAGGCGTCTTTATGATCCGCGGGCTGATCGCGCCCGCGGATCTGGTGGCTTATACGTTATATGTGACGACCCTTTTAGCTACCATCCGACGCATTATCGAATTTGCCGAGCAGTTCCAAAGAGGGATGACAGGTATCGAGCGTTTCGCGGAACTGATGGATGCGACGGTGGATATTTTTGATGAAGAAGGCGCGTCTCCTGTGGAGGATGTAAAAGGGGAGGTTACGTTTAAGCATGTTTCTTTTGCATATCCCGATGACCATACGCCTGTTCTGTCCGATATTGATCTGGTGATCCATGCAGGAGAGAAAGTAGCTTTGGTGGGGCCGTCCGGAGGAGGAAAGACGACACTTTGTAATCTGGTTCCCCGATTTTATGATCCGACCGAAGGTGAAATCCTTCTGGACGGTCATAATTTAAAGGATATTACGCTGCAAAGCTTAAGGAGTCATGTGGGGATTGTCCAGCAGGATGTATACCTTTTTTCCGGCAGCGTTTATGAAAACATTGTTTACGGAAGGCCGGGAGCTTCCAGGGAGGAAGTGGCAGAGGCGGCCAAAGCGGCCGGCGCCCACGAGTTTATCATGAACTTGAAAGACGGCTATGATACTTTTGTAGGGGAGCGGGGCGTGAAGCTTTCCGGAGGACAAAAGCAGAGGATCAGTATTGCCCGAATTTTTTTGAAAGCGCCCAAGGTACTTCTTCTGGATGAAGCTACCGCTGCGCTGGACAATGAAAGCGAGCATCTGGTAAGCGAATCTTTGGACCGGCTTTCCCGGGGAAGGACGACCCTTACCATTGCGCACCGCCTGACAACGATTCATGGGGCGGATCGCATCCTGGTTCTTTCAGGCAACCGGATCGTGGAAGAAGGCAATCATTATTCTCTAATGGAAAAGAAAGGTCTTTATTATGAGTTGTATACGTCGGCTGATATATCTTGCGAAAATCGTCCAGGTCAGTTATAATGTCCATAATATTACAAAAGATTGAAAAGTATAGAAAAAATACTGAAGCGATATGACAGAATAAGAAAAGTCAAAGGAGTAAGCTAGTATGGGCAACAGCCGTATTGAACAGATTATTGAGGAAATAGAAGACTATATCGATACATGCAAAGGAACTTTGCTCAGTTCCGGAGAGAAAATCATCGTGAATCGGGAGCGTATAGAGGAACTTCTCAGGGAACTGCGCATGAAGACGCCGGAAGAGATCAAAAGATACCAAAGAGTTCTGGCTAATAAGGATGCCATCATAGAGGATGCACAGCAGAAAGCCCAGGCCATCATCGCCCAGGCTAATATCCAGAACCAGGAGTTAATCAATGAACACGAGATCATGCAGCAGGCGTACGAGCAGGCGAACCAGGTCATTGATACGGCGACCGGCCAGGCACAGGAGATTCTGGACAACGCCACCCGGGATGCCAATGAGATCCGTCTTGGCGCGATCCAGTATACGGATGAGTTGTTGGCGAATCTGCAGGAAATGGTACAGGGAATGGTGGAGGCGTCTAACCTTCGTTATGAGGCCATGATGAATAATTTTCAGGATTTCTATAATGTTATCGTCAGCAACCGGGCGGAGCTTAACCCACAGCAGCCACAGTCGGAAACAGCGCCGTCAGAAGAAATACAAGAAACGCAAGAATAATTCTTCCCTTAAGCCAGGTTACGACAGACAAAGGAGTACCGTCCAGGACGCTTTGGGTCTGCGTGCAGATACACAGGCCTCCGAATGTTCCCGCCATACATATAAAAGCTGTTCGTAAGACAGGAGAAAGTCCTGTCAACAGGGCGATCTGATCGACGCCGCAGCTGATTTCCAGCAGGGCGCTTAAAAAAGCCAGGGCAGCGCCGGACAAGGGCAGAAGACTTAAAAATTGTACCAGTATTGCAAAAAGCATGATATACCCGCCCAGACGGGTAATCGTGGAAAAGCCATCCATAATACAGGCATCCAGCATCGGAAAATCCAACCGGCGCCAGGATGCCTGTTTTTTAGAAGGGAATGCGGTGCTGCGGCTTGGATTTTTGGAGAAATGATACAGAGGGCGTGTCAGGATTCCGTAGAATACCGGAAGTCCATAGAAAAGAAGCGCCAATTTCCAAGGGACAGACGGAAACTTTAGTTTCACCAGGCATATGTAGTTCAGGAAAAATGCAGGACTTACATTATTGCAAAATCCCAGCAGATATTCTCCTTCTTCCGGAGAGATCTCCTGGTTTCGCACAAGGTCTGCGATTACTTTGGCGCCCATGGGAAATCCGCATAAAAATCCTAAGATTACTCCATAACAGCCTGCTTCTGAAATGCGGAAGATCCGTCGAAGCAAAGGCGCGTAAATGCGGTTCAGATATCGGAACGCGCCTGTACTGACCAGCAGGTTGGAGATGATCAGAAAGGGCAAAAGGGACGGAAGGACAGCCGAGTACCACAAGGTAAGTCCTTTGGCGCATCCTGAGGCTACGATGCCAGGATGGGAAAACAACAGAAATAAAAGACCAAAGACGGTAAAAACAAAAAGTATCTTTTTCAACGGATCACCATATAATGAACTAATTCCCTACATTTTATGGGGCAAGCGGTAAATTATGAATCCTGTCAGACAAATTGCGTGTTATATGACGGCTATTTTGCTTTTAAGCTGTCTGATTCAGGCAGAACGACTCTGGATGGAAGAAAAGATGCAGGAACAAATGCTGCCGGAGCAAAGCGCAGAAGGAGAATTTGATGCATATCTTTATACTATGGAGCGGGTTTGGGAAGAACTGGTCTGGTTTCCGGTGCCTATATCCAATACGAACGAGCAGGCGTCCACCGCTTTTGAGAACACCTGGATGGCGGAGCGGACTTATGGAGGGAAGAGGCGTCATGAAGGAACCGATATTATGGCGGCTGTGGATCAGAGAGGATATTATCCGGTGGTCAGCATGACAGACGGGCTGGTAGAGCAGGTGGGCTGGCTGGAAAAAGGCGGATATCGCATTGGCATCCGCTCAGAAGGAGGCAACTATTATTACTATGCCCATCTGGATTCCTATGCAAAAGAGTGGGAAAGAGGAGAGACCGTCCAGGCAGGGGAACTGCTGGGATATATGGGTGATACCGGTTACGGTCCGGAAGGGACTACCGGACAGTTTCCGGTCCATTTACATATAGGGATCTATGTTCCCTTAGGGGCGGATCAGGAAATGGCGATCAACCCCTATTGGATGCTGAAATATCTTGAAAATAAAAAATTAAGCTATTCTTATTAATTCAGGTGTGGTATAATAATTATTTAGATTTTACCAAAGTATATAAAAGGAGCTTTTATGAACCTTCCAGCCCCCTTTGTGGAAAATATGAAAAAGATCTTAGGCCCGGAACTCAATGCATATCTGGAAAGTTACCAAAAACCTAAGTTTACCGGCCTTCGGGTCAACACATCGAAAATAACCATAGAAGAGTTTGAACGGATACAGCCTTTTAAAAGCTTACGGAAAGTTCCCTGGATTTCCAACGGTTATTACTATATGGAAGAGGATGCGCCCACCCGCCATCCTTATTATTACGCAGGGCTTTATTATATCCAGGAACCCAGTGCAATGACCCCTGCCAGTGTGCTGCCGGTGGAAAAAGGGGAGCGGGTGCTGGATCTGTGCGCCGCTCCCGGCGGGAAAGCCACAGAGCTGGCAGCGAAGCTGAATCATACAGGACTTCTGGTGGCCAACGACGCCAGCGCATCCCGGACAAAAGCCCTCCTTAAAAATCTGGAAGTGTTCGGGATGCCCAATATATTAATCACCAGCGAGACGGCGGACAGGCTGGATAAATATTTTCATGGATATTTTGACAAGATTCTGGTGGACGCTCCTTGTTCCGGCGAAGGTATGTTTAGAAAACAGTCCCATATGATCCCCGCTTGGGAGAAGCAGGGACCGGAATTTTTTTCCCGAATGCAGCAGGAGATCCTTTCGCAGGCAGCCGGGCTGCTTAAGCCGGGCGGTAAGATGCTGTATTCCACCTGTACGTTTTCTCAGTTGGAGAATGAAGGAACTGTCAACGATTTCCTTATGAACCATTCTGATTTCCATCTGGCGGACATCCCCTGGTATGAAGGATTTGCCCCAGGTATGCCAGGTCTTGTGGGAAGCGTCTTTCCTCTGGAAAAATGTGTCCGTCTCTTTCCCCATAAGATCGACGGGGAAGGTCATTTCCTGGCGCTGTTGGAAAGGGAGGGAGAGAAATATCCGAATCTGGAAGAAGGAAAGAAGCGGACGGGCAAACTGCCGCAGGAGCTTACAGACTTTTTAAAGGATGTAAAGTTGCCCTTTGATCTGGCAAGAATCCAGGTGAAGGATACAAAGGTATTCCTTATGCCGGAAGGTGTGGGCAGATGTCCAGGGCTTCGTTTTTTGCGCAGCGGCTTATATATGGGTGAGCTTTTAAAGAAGCGGTTTGAGCCAAGCCAGGCCTTCGCCATGGTGTTAAAAAAAGACGAGTATAGCTCTGTATTGGACTTTTCGGTCTCGGACGAACGGGTCATGCGGTATTTAAAGGGTGAGACCATCGAAGTGAGGGACGAAGAATGCAGACGGACAGACGGATGGCAGCTTGTCTGCGTGGACGGTTATCCTCTGGGGTGGGGGAAGCTTCTTAATGGTGTGCTTCGCAATAAATATTTTTCCGGCTGGAGGATACAGTCATGATGCGTCTGGACAAGTATCTGTGTGAGACCGGCTTCGGGACGCGCAGCCAGGTCAAGACATTTTTAAAAAAGGGACTGGTGACGGTAAACGGCGAGAGCATCAAAAAGCCGGAATATAAAGTGGATGAGACGAAAGATTTGATAACCTGCATGGGAAAACAGGCTTCCTATGCGGCGTTTACTTATCTTATGATGAATAAGCCGCCCGGCGTGGTGTGCGCTACAGAGGATGCAAGAGACAGGACGGTGCTGGATCTTCTGCCCGCGGAAAAAAGAAAAGGTCTGTTCCCTGCAGGAAGGCTTGACAAGGACACGGAAGGCCTGCTCCTTCTGACTGACGACGGGGCGCTGGCCCACAGGCTCTTATCCCCTGCCCGTCATGTGGACAAGACCTACTATGCCAGAATCCTTGGGGAAGTGACGAAAGCACATCAGGAGAAATTTTTGGAAGGGCTAGAGATCGGAGAGAAAAAGCCGACCCTTCCTGCTGTGCTTGCGATCCTGAAAAGCGGGTCTGAAAGCGAAGTACATGTTACGATTCAAGAAGGAAAATTTCATCAGATTAAACGAATGTTCCGCGCTGTGGGCTGCGAGGTGATTTATTTAAGGCGCCTGTCCATGGGCGCGCTTACGCTGGATGAGCGATTAAGACCAGGTGAATACAGAGAGTTGACAAAAAATGAGTTGGAAGCCATAAAGGAGAACAGGACAGATGGAGGCAGATAAAAAGAAGGGATTTCTTCCTGTAAGTAAAGAGGATATGGACAAGCGCTCCATCCGCCAGTTGGATTTTGTCTATATTATCGGGGACGCCTATGTGGACCACCCTTCTTTTGGCCCCGCCATCATAAGCAGGGTGCTTGAGGCCCAGGGATACACGGTGGGAATTATTTCCCAGCCGGATTACAGGGATGCGGATAGTGTTACCGTCTTAGAAGAGCCGCGTCTTGGTTTTTTGGTCAGCGCCGGAAATATGGATTCCATGGTCAATCACTATACTGTGGCTAAAAAGCGCCGGCATAAAGACAACTATTCGCCGGGAGGCCAAGCGGGAAAGCGTCCGGACAGAGCCGTGATCGTATATTGTAACCTGATACGGCAAATCTATAAAAAGACGCCTGTCATTATAGGCGGGATTGAAGCATCGTTAAGACGTCTCGGGCACTATGATTATTGGTCAGACCGGGTGCGCCGCTCGATTCTTTTAGAAAGCGGCGCGGATCTTATTTCCTACGGCATGGGAGAGCGTTCCGTATCGGCTGTCGCGCGGGCGCTTCATCAGGGGATTTCAATCAGGGACATTACGGATATTCCGGGAACTGTCTGTAAGATTGGTGATCTGTCATTGGCGGGTGAAGATTATATCCTGCTTCCGGACTATGATACAATCACAAATGATAAAGTAAAGTATGCGGAAAGCTTTTACACACAATACTGCAATACAGATCCTTTTTTCGGGAAAAGGCTGGTGGAAAGCTATTCCCGTAGCTGTTATGTGATGCAGAACCCCCCGTCAATGCCTTTGAATGAAAATGAGATGGACGGCATCTACAATCTTCCCTATATGCGCGCCTGGCATCCCATGTATGATGCATTGGGCGGCATACCGGCCTTTTCGGAAGTAAAATTCAGCCTGGTGAGCTGCCGGGGTTGTTTTGGGGGATGTTCTTTCTGCGCTCTTACCTTCCATCAGGGAAGAATCGTCCAGACAAGAAGTCATGAATCGTTGGAGAAGGAAGCCCGCGCTATGACAAAAGAGCCGGATTTTAAAGGCTACATCCATGATGTGGGTGGGCCGACCGCTGATTTCAGAGCGCCCGCCTGTGAAAAACAGTTGACAAAAGGCGTCTGTCCGACGAAACAGTGTCTCTTTCCGGAACCCTGCAAAAATCTGAAAGCGGACCATGCGGATTATATCGCCCTTCTTAGGAAGCTGCGTAAGATTCCGGGGGTGAAGAAAGTCTTTATCCGATCAGGGATTCGCTTTGACTATGTGCTGGAGGACAAAAGCAGTGATTTTCTGGAAGAGCTGTGCCGTTATCATGTAAGCGGGCAGCTAAAAGTGGCGCCGGAGCATATATCTGACACGGTGCTTTCCTGTCTGGGCAAACCGCGCCATGAGGTGTATGAGGAATTTGCCAGGCGGTATCGCCGGATGAACGAAAAACTGGGTAAAAGACAATACCTGGTGCCGTATCTTATGTCTTCCCATCCAGGATGCACCATGAAAGAAGCGGTGAGGCTGGCGGAGTACTGCAGGGATCTTAAATATATGCCGGAGCAGGTGCAGGACTTTTATCCTACGCCCTCCACCATATCTACCTGTATGTATTATACAGGCCTGGACCCAAGAACCATGAAGCCTGTCTATGTGCCTGATGATCCCCATGAAAAGGAGATGCAGCGGGCGCTGATCCAATACAGGGACCCTAAGAACTACGTCCTGGTTAAAGAAGCGCTTACACTGGCAGGAAGAACAGAACTGATCGGTTATGGGGAGAAATGTCTGCTGCGCCCTCCGGGAGGCCGTAAAGCAGATCCGCCGAAAAAGAAAGTCAAAAAGAAAACGATCCGCAATGTTCACCGGAAAAAACAGGAGAGATAAATGAACGCAAAACCTCAGAAAGGTACTTATGGATATCTGGATAAAAATAAATGGTATGCCTGGAAGAAAGCGGCCCTTTTTCTTTCGGTTCCCATCCTGATTTTTATAATATCCTGGATCATCCATAAGACCCGCATGAATGTGATGACTGTGGCGTCCATTGTGGGCTGCCTTCCCGGCTGCAATCAGGTGGTGCAGGCCATTGTGGCAGGACGTTATCATTCCATGGAAAAAGCGCTGTATGAAGAGATCGAGAAAGTAAAGGGGGAGCAGCTTGTCCTCTATGAAAATGTTCTGACTACTTATGAAAAGACCTATTATATAGATTGTCTGGTCATATCCGGAAGGGAAATTGTAGGTTATTCCAGCAATCCGAAGACAGACGGGGAAAAAGCGGCGGAACATATAAAGGAGACTCTTAAGAAAAATTCTTACCGTCAGAATGTTAAAATATTTAAAGAGAAAAAAGCGTTTTTAGAGAGGGTAAAATCCCTTGCGTCGGGCCAGCCGGAGACAGTCCCGTTCAGGGAGGACGACCAGTATCCGGGGATGGACAGGGAGGAGATTGTCCGGCATCTTTTAATGGCTGTTTCTCTGTAAATAACGCGTCGCGCCGGAGGATTCGTATGAAACAGATCATTGTAAGAGAAGAGGAAGCCGGGCAGAGGCTTTATAAGCTGCTTGCCAGATATTTAAAGGAAGCGCCGGCAGGATTTTTATATAAGATGTTGCGAAAAAAAAATATTACTTTGAATCATAAAAAAGCTGCAGGAAGTGAAAAAGTACAGGCAGGGGACGAGATCTGCATTTTTTTGTCCGATGAAACTTATGATAAATTTTCCGGTGGTTTTTCCGGAGCGGAAATCGTCTATCCCGTAACTAAGCTGGATATTTTGTATGAAGACAGCCATGTACTTCTGATCAATAAGCCTGCGGGCATGCTGACCCAGAAGGCAAAGCCTTCGGATATTTCTTTAAATGAATATATGCTGGGATATCTGCAAAAAAGCGGTCAGTGGAGTGAAAAAGATCCTTCGGGCATTCGTCCTTCTGTCTGTAACCGGCTGGACAGAAATACCAGCGGCATCGTCCTGTGCGGAAAATCTCTGGCGGGACTTCAAAAACTTTCAGAACTTCTGAAAACCAGAAGCATGCATAAATATTACTGGTGTCTGGTGGGGGGAAGGCTTGAAAATGCCAGAAGGATCGAAGGTTATGTATGGAAAGACCCTTCGTCTAACCAGGTGCGTATTCTGGATATGTCATGTCAGGGGGCTAGGCCCATTGTGACCGAATATCGGCCTGTGAAAATATTTGCAGAGTGTACGCTTCTGGAAGTTTGCCTGATTACCGGGCGTTCCCATCAGATTCGCGCGCATCTTTCGTCTGAAGGATATCCGATTATCGGAGATCCTAAATACGGAGATGATTGTTTGAATGACGTTTACAGAAAAAAATACGGCGTCAATCATCAGCTGCTCCACGCCTGCCGTCTGGAATTTCCCGAGCTTACTGGGGCGCTTGCAGGCGTATCCGGGAAGACTTTTACCGCCCATCTTCCGCCTGACATGGAAAAGACGATACAGGAATTATCAAAAAAAGGATAGGTAAAACAGTTATGTCTACCTGGAATACCAGAGGGCTTCGGGGCTCCACGCTGGAGGATATGATCAACCGGACCAATGAAAGATATAGGGAGAAGGGATTGGCGCTGATCCAGAAGGTGCCGACGCCCATCACACCGATTAAGATAGATAAAGAGCATCACCATATCACACTTGCCTATTTTGAACAGAAAAGTACAGTAGATTATATAGGGGCCGTGCAGGGCATTCCTGTCTGCTTTGACGCAAAGGAATGCAATACAAAGACATTTCCCCTGCACAATGTCCACGAGCATCAGGTGAAATTTATGAAAGACTTTGAAGGTCAGGGAGGAAAGGCGTTTCTGATCATCCACTACACTGCCGGGCAGAAGTTTTACTATCTGCATATCCGCCAGCTCCTTACTTTCTGGGAAAGAGCTTTAAAGGGCGGCAGGAAAAGCTTTCGTATGGAAGAGCTTGACCCGGCGTATTTTTTTGAGACGGGCAAAGGGTTTTTGGTACCTTACCTGGAGCCATTAAGCCGTGATCTGGAACTATAAAAATAACAGGAAAGGAAAAAGCAGGCCATGTATAAACAGATATTACATACACCGGAAGGCGTGCGGGATATTTATAACGAAGAGTTTAGAAGGAAAGATCATGTGCAGCAGACGCTTAAATCGGTTCTTCGCAGTTACGGATACGAGGAGATTCAAACGCCTACATTTGAATATTTTGATGTATTTTCCAGAGAGGTAGGTACGGTGCCTTCCAAAGAGCTGTACAAGTTTTTCGATCGGGAGGGGCATACCCTAGTGCTCAGACCGGACGTCACGCCGTCCATCGCCCGGGCCGTGGCGAAATATTTTACCCGGGAAGATATGCCGGTCCGCCTGTGCTATACAGCCAATACTTTTATAAATCATTCGGATTTTCAGGGGCGTTTAAAAGAAACAACGCAGATCGGCGCCGAGCTGATCGGGGATGAGAGCGTCGAGGCGGATGCGGAACTGGTGGCGCTGGTGGCGCAGTCTTTGAAAAAGGCAGGCCTGCATGAATTTCAGGTAAGTATCGGGCATATGGGTTTTTTTAAAAGCCTTCTTCGGGAGTCTGATCTGGATGAAGAGATGGAACTAAGTCTCAGGGAACTGATATCCAACAAAAATATTTACGGTGTGCGGGAACTTTTAGAACCTTTGTCTATCAGAGAAGAATTAAAAGAAGCATTTGCGGCGCTGCCGGATCTGTTTGGATTCGTGGAGGTTCTTCATAAAGCGAAGGCCTATGCAGTGACGGAAGATACGAAAAAAGTTCTGCAAAGACTGGAAAGAATCTATGAGCTGGCTGTCTGCTATGGCTGTGAAAAGTATATTACCTTTGATCTGGGCGTGGTCAGCAAGTACAAATATTATACGGGTATCATATTTCAGGCTTACACTTACGGAACCGGTGAGCCTGTGGCCAAAGGCGGACGTTATGATACACTGATGGATCACTTCGGAAAGCCTGCGCCTGCCATCGGTTTTGCTTTTATGGTGGACCGTCTGATGAGCGCGCTGCTAAGACAGAATGTAAAAACAGAAGCGCCCGTCCGCAGGGTCAAGATTGTCTATGAACCTTCCCGGGCGGAGGAAGCTATCAAAAAGGCCATGGAGCTTCGGGAGTCAGGATACGCGGCAGAGCTTCTGCCTGCGCGGGCAAGGACGGAAAAAAACAACACAGACGAAATTATATATATGAGTTAAGAAGGGCAGGATAAGAGTATGCGGTATTTAACATTTGCCCTTGGAAAAGGGCGTCTGGCGGCGCAGACCATGAAACTTTTTGAGCAGGTGGGAATTACCTGCGAGGAGATGAAAGACGAGAAGACCAGGAAACTTATTTTTGTAAACGAAGAGATGAAACTGAAATTTTTCCTGTCCAAAGGACCAGATGTACCTACATATGTGGAGTACGGGGCTGCGGATATAGGAATCGTCGGGAAAGATACAATCTTAGAAGAAGGACGCAGGATGTATGAAGTGCTGGATTTAGGATACGGTAAATGCAGAATGTGCGTTTGCGGTCCGGAATCGGCGAAAGAGCTTTTAAAGCATCAGGAATTAATTCGGGTGGCGACCAAATATCCTCATATTGCCAAAGATTATTTTGACAAACAGCAAATTACAGTAGAA
>CAJUMT010000083.1 GCA_910587495.1 uncultured Lachnospiraceae bacterium
CAAAATTCATACTGATATAACTTTTTAATGATTCGTAAGTTTCTGTGCTCGTCCAATAATTACCCATTCTCTTTCTGCGGATCGAATCTACTACCGACTTGGGATTATAGATATGCAGCCCTTTTCCGAGTCTGTAACCATCATACCACTGCCTGGCTTTTTCAAAATCCATATGATACTCTTCATACAGCTGTTTCACTTCTGATTCCGTAAAACCAACATATTCCGCCAGAACATCCGGCTCCAACATGGTAAATTCATCAAAATTATTCAAAGCGGATTCTGTCCCGTACTTCTTTACAGGAAGGATTCCTGTCAGATATGCAAGCTTTACAAATTTTTTTGAAGGCGCATCTTTAAATAAACTGCGGAGAAATAAAATATATGTTTTCTGCGCCCTTTCATCATATTTGCTTTCCCGAAAAACAGCATCCCATTCATCAATGACAATGACAAATTTCTTTCTGCAGGCTTTATTTACCTGTGCCAATACCAGAGCCAGTTGTTGTATGTTTTCTGAGCAGCAATCCTGATAGCATTCCTTCACTTCCTTGATCACAGCTTCCTGCAGTACGGATACAATGCCGCCTGTATCACCTGTCTGATTCAGGAATGAATTAATATCTATATGGATCACATCGTATTGATTTCTATGCTGTTCGTATCCTTCTTTTTTCGCAATCTTTTTATCTTTGAAAAGTTCTGATGAATCACAGCTGTTGTCATAATAAGCAGTCAGCATTTCGGCAGTCATAGATTTTCCGAAGCGCCTCGGCCTGCTCACACAAATATATCTCTGTTCCGAATCCAGCACAGAATTTGTATATTCCAGCAACCCTGTCTTATCAACATAAATCTGCGAACGCAGTGCGCTTTGGAAGCCTTCGTTTCCCGGATTCAGATAAATGCCCATTTCTTTCTCCCCCTCATTCCTGCTGTAACTGTATTATAGCCGCTTTTTGCCTATGTGTAAACGGATAAAAACACAGCCTGTCCGGCCTGGTGCTGTCTACCGCACCATCCTGTATCCGCTTTCGGACGGATCGTAAATCACCTGCCCATAATCTTTTCCTTCCACAATCTGATCCGCCAGAAAAGCCCGGATGTCGGAGATATCCCTCTGGATCGACTTTTTACTCACCTGAAACCACTCCGCTTCTTTCCATATGTGGATGCACTCACCCTGCTGCAGCCTGACAAAGATACACAAAATCCGATAATTTTTATTTGCCTTCGTATTCATCCTGCCCCATCTTTCGCCCGTCTTTTGCCGACCGGTGAAGCAAGCATAGCAAATTGCCTGTCTTAGTTTGTAATAGTCATTCGCTTTATTCTCTTTTAAACTCGATCTCCTGATGTTCATAGTTGTCAGAAAACCATTGCAGGAGTCCCACATATTGTTTTTTAGATTCGCAGGACTCTGCCAAGGGAATCACATTGTCTTTCAGCCCGGCGATTTTATCGACTGCATGATTATCCAGTTTCCCTTTCACCATAAGTTCCATCTGTTCATAAAACATCTTTTCTGTCTGGCCATCCGGACGCAGATCTTTGACCAGGCGGCAGTCCGGACAGGATGCGACAACCATATACGCGGCATACAAATACAGATTAACCGCTTCCTCCATATATCCCAGATCTTTCAGCACATCTGCCAGCTGATCGTTTCTCCATTCCCAGTCAGAAAATTCTTCTTTGTCCAACTCTATTCTCATCGTCAGCATTTTTTCATATAATTCAATGATCAACGCGTAGGTTTTCTCTCTGTCTTCCAAATGCGTGGAGCATGTAATCCTGTCATAAGCAAGGCTACAATAATTTTTATAACTACTATATTTATATTGTCCCAAAACAGGCGATATCACATCTATCGCTTTCTGAAGGCAATGCATCTTCTTTTCAAAATTATCCACAAGCCCATATTTATGCGCCGCATCGCTCCATATCTCATATTTATTTTCATCCGTGTACAGGCTGCCTTCGGTCTCTCTTTCTGCCAGAAGCGCGTAGTCGCACTTTTTCCGCACCTCCTGCACCTGCTCAAAATCATATGTATATACCCGATTCATACATTCTGCCAATACACGATAGATCCGGTTTTGCACATAGATATCCTGCATCTGAAAACGGTCATAATACTGCCGGGCAGTTTCACAGCAGCGAAGCGCTTCCTCTTCTGTATCATAAGTATTGCATCTTAAATATTCAGCATATGCGGTCAGAAAATGTACATACCATTTTCCATACCTGTCATTATCCTGACATGCAGCAAATATCTGTTCATAAATATTTCTGATCAACATTTTTCCCTGATAGTTGTCAACCCGTTCTAAAAGCTTCGAAATTTCCTCAAACCAGCCTTCCGAAATATCCATAGAGCTTACATATTCTGTTATAAACTCACACAGCTCGTCCGTCAGACCTTTTTCCGGTTCCAGCAGTCTGTAATATTTGACGGCTTCCTCCCAGAATCCCTGCTTTACCTGCGGATTTTCTTCTATTATGAAAAGCCAATAGTACGCCTCTGTCATTCCGGCAGCCGCGTCATGGACGCTTCCTTCTTCCTGAAACAGAGACTCATTATAATGAAGCAGTTCTTCCGCATATGCTTTCGCTTCTTCCAATCTGTTTTCCGACGTCAATACCCGGATCAGATCCACACAGGCGTCATTGGCATATGTATTCTCTTCCTTATTATATTGCAATATACGCCTAAGATACTCTTTGACCTTCTCCGTATATCCTGCCTGTTTACATACCCTTACCAGCTGATACAAGATACTTTCATCAAACCACGCCTGGTCTTCATACGCTTTTTCATAGTATACAACCGCACCGTCATAATCTCCTTTTTCTTCATAGGCATACGCCATGTCCTCGTCGCTTATACCATCTCCATAAAGACAAACAATACACCCGTCTTCATCTGTACATTTTCTCAGACTGTCTATCCGTTCCTGATACCATCTTGCTTTTTCCATATCTGAAAAATATTCACATCTGTACAAAGCCATCACATTCTTGTCCGAATAAAAATCCCGGATTTTCTCCAGCATTTCTTCTTTATCAGAATCTGCAAGGCCAGACAAAAGGATGTTTTCTGTCGCCAGATCCAGGATATCCATAATCTTCAAATACAGTTCATCCAGTTCTTCGATCCTCCCACCACTCGCAGTTATTTCAAATTCTATCGTAAGCAGGTTGTCCACCTCTGTCCCAATCTCTGTACATACCTTCGCAAGATACGCCGGATCATCTGAGTACTTTCTGCAAAATTCCACGGTTTGATCCAAAAGTTCTGCCATCTCTTTGAACTTATATATGTAGTAATCGTCCATATCCAACTCTGATTCAAACATATCTTCACAGTCTGCCGCGCATTTTATTTTTTTGCGGTATATTTTCTGCAATAGATCCAAAGCCTCCCTGTCCGGGCTCTTTACGCATATTTCCTCTGCCCTCTCCAGGTATGCTTTCTCTCCATATGCTGTGCAGAGTTTTGCATATGGTATGCGGATGCCGTTTAGCCGTTCCATAAAGCCTGCAAAAAATTTATATTTTACTCGCCATTCAGAATGATTTACCGTATCCGAATCCCAGAACCGCGTCATGGCATCCACCAGATGGGGGCAGTTCTCCGCGTCAGGCTTTAAATCGTGATATACCAGATCAAGAATGATCTGATGCAGCGAGATTTTGTCCGTCATACCGTTATATTCTATCCATCCCCTTCTGATCAGAAGATCCAGTTCTTTTGCGCTCTCCTTCATATCACATAATTCCTGGAATTTTTTTCTGGATATCCGAATATTTCCAAGCAGGGAAAGGCTGCGGATCAGCTCTTCTTCCGGCGCAGAAAAGCCCGACACATCAAACAGAACCCGGATATGGCCGTTGACGCTTTCTGCACGCCGTTTCTGGTCCTTTCTCTGCCTGATCCCGATCTCTTCCGTGTTGATAGTCCCTTCTTTTTCCAGGAATTTCTCGTATAAATCCTTCGGTGACTCCTTTGTATCCCTTAAATACTTCGCGATCAGCTCCACTGTCATCGTATGGCCGTCCACCAAAGTAAGGATCTGCCAAACCGCCTCCCTCTGCGCATCCGTGTAATCGCAGTTGTTATACGCGTCAAACAGCTGCATGACTTCTTCCATGCTTTCCATCCTGCCGATATGGATCTGGGGATAATTATAATCCCGAAAATCTTCCCTTGTTGTGATAATAAATTTACAGGGACAGGCAAAAAGCGCTTCCAGATCCTTATCCTGATCCACGTCAAAATTATCAATGATCATCAGATCATCCGAAGTCAGTATTTCTTTCAGAATGCCAAGTTTGCGTTTAAAATACTCCCTGCTGTTTTCGCCTTCTTCCTGCTCCACTTTGCCTATCAGGATCTGCTGATTCAAAAGTTCCTCTATAGAAGACTCATAGACCGTATGTACAATCGTATCATACTGTGATCTGTATATCTGCGCATATTTTCCCGCGATCTCCGTCTTGCCGATTCCGCCCAGCCCGGACAAAAAGACCAGCTGATGATCCTTAAGTTTTTCATGGATCTTCTCAAGTTCTTCCTTTCTTCCGATAAAGCATTCAGAATTATATTGAAACGAATCGTATACAAAGACCCCCTCTGCATCGGACAGGCTAATCAGTTCGTCCAGGGCGGCTATTACCTGCTCCATATGCGCCCACCTGGAAACAACCGACAACGACAGGCTTTTTCTGAAAAATTCTTCCATCTTTCTGTACAGCTTAGGCTGAAACCGCATATCTTTATACTTCATACACGAAAAATCGTACCCGGCAGACAGCCTGCAGTCGTCTGCTTCCGGCCTTCTTCCGAATATTTTATAAAATGCCACTGCCCCGACAGAATAAATATCCGTATGATACCCGATCCGCGCAAGCTGCCCCTGCACCTGCTCCGGAGCGGAAAAGCCCTCTGAGAACGACAGCCTGTATGGCGCATTTCTTTCCAGTTCTTCCACGGCCACCACGGAATCAAAATCAAAAAGTAATATATGTTCTTCCGTCTCCGGGATTACAAACACATTTTCCGGCTTGATGTCCAGATGAAAATATCCGTTCTCATGATATTTCCTGATCAACTGCGCCAGACTGCGAATATGCATAAACAATTCCTGTAACGACTGATCCTGATAAGTCTGATAATCCGTTCCTTCATCAAAGGACATAACAGCATAGCAGGTCTGATTCTGTTCCATGAAGTCGCTTACATTGACTGTGGAATTTACAAGTCCAAGCAGCGCTTTTATCCTGGCATTCTGACTGTAACTCTCTTTAAAATACTGCTTTTCTTCCTCAAACCGCGCCTGGCAGTCCGAAGGTACAAGGATCATGCCGTCCCCGCTTCGCCGCATCGGCAGACCATGCGGGCAGCATTCCCTTACCCTTACCTTATGCGCTACGCCTATACTGTCTATGTAGTTTGCGTCATATACGATGCTTCCGGCTCCCCTGCCAACCTCCCGGCTGATCTCTATCTCTTTCTTATCCCTGGTATATAACCTGCTCCCTGCTTTCAGGCACTCTCTTTTATCGCTCATCGTCTCCACCCTTTGTATATCCTCCCGTCCGCCGCAGCCTTCACGCTGACAACAGATTTTTCATAGAAGTTTCGGACGTTCTGTGATATAGTATACATGAAATATACAGCAAAGGAACCGGCCTATGAAAAAAAGTTATACTATTTTTAATGAGAACAGCATAACCGGTTTTCGCTCTTTGGACGCAGACCTGGAGGCGATTGATTTTTTAAAAAATCCTGCCAATTTCCGTCCCTTTGCCCAGGGACTTACAGAACTGCTGGAAAAAAAGAAATTTCAGGGGAATCTTAATGATCCTGCGGAAAAAGCCGCCTGGCTTTGGTTCAGACTTTGCGAGATCCAATCCAGTATAGAAAAAGATACCGTATACGCATGGTTCCGGGGCGTCTGCCGTCCCAAAATCGAGCCGGGAAGCCGGCGGCGCATGTACGAATTGTGTTTTGCTCTTCATCTTTCCTATGAAGAAACTGTCTGGTTCTTTCATCATGTATATTTTGACCGCTGTTTCAACTGCCGCACGGTGGAAGAAGCCGTATTTTGCTTCTGTCTGCTGCATGACAGGCCATATGAGGAAGCGCTCCGTATCATACAGGCTGCAGCATCCACAGATGTCGCGCCAAAAAAACCGAAATCCTTTGAGATTAACTATACACATTTTATTCAAAACCAGATCTTCCATTTTCAAACAACAGAACAATTTGTGGCTTTCCTGTCAGACCACCGACCGGATTTTAATGCCTGGAATAACAGCGCAAGGGAAACCATACAGGCTCTTTTCCTTGCATTGACTGGTGATGCATACTCCAAACCGGTCATTGACCGTCTGAAACGTACACTCTACCGCCGAAGCAATATTTCTGTTACGGATATTTCTGTCAATGATATACAAAAATGCGGACTTCTTATACAGGAACTCTATGCCGACGCGCTGCACCAGAGCGCCCAGTCTGTCCCGGAATATATCCTGGACGCCATCGGAGGGAAAAATACCTTTGCAAATACCTTCGTACTGGACCGGCTCTTAAGTAGCGTTACCGGGCTGTCCAAAAATCCGGATATTCCTTATGTCGTCTGTAACAATTTCCCAAGCAAAAAAGTGCTGTCAGACGTACTGAATGAAACAAAGGTAAACACTTCCAGATCTTACGATGCAATCCGCAAGACTTTGGTTCTTCTCGATTTTTATGTATTTTGGCTGCGTGTAAAGCTTGGAATCACAAAAACAGAAAGTTATGTAAGGGAGGAACTGGCGCAGGTTTACAGAGACGAGGCGGACACACGCCTGTACCACTGCGGTTATGAGCCGCTGTTTGCAGGAAATCCATATGACTGGATCTTCCTTTGCGCGGCGCAGAATGAAGATCCGCCGGGATTTTTTCGGAGCCTTGTGGCGGGATTGATGGAAGAATGAAGAAAATTTTTGCATTTTACTGCAAATACTTGTTGTTTTTTATTCTTTATGCTATGCTGTGCATGACAGGAGGGCTTTACAATGATAGCATCGCATGAACTGAAAAAAAGAGACCATTACCTTAACAAATTAATCGGATTTCAGGATACTGAACCTGTGAAGGTTATCACCGGAATAAGACGCTGCGGCAAATCCAGTCTTTTGAAATTAATGATTGCCCATTTGAAAGAGTCCGGTATTCTTGAAGAACAGATTGTTGAAATGAACTTTGAGTCTCACGATTTCAGAAACATAAATTCTGACGGTATTTATAATTATGTGAAAGAGCGCATGATCATTGGCAGGCGTATGTATCTGTTTTTTGATGAAATCCACAGGATCGATAAATGGGAAGACGCAGTCAACGCTTTTCGTGTGGATCTTGACTGCGATATCTATGTAACTGGTTCCAACTCATATCTGCTCTCTTCCGAGTACTCCACATATCTTTCCGGCAGATGTGTGGAGATACGGATGCTGCCGCTTTCATTCCACGAGTTCTTATATTTCCATAATTTTGAGATCCATGAAACAAAAAGCGCTTTTGGCGGCATCCGCAAACAGGTGTTTGACAAGAATGGTGAACGGTACGAATTGCGCGAGGCCTTTGATGCCTTCATGCGTTTTGGCGGTATGCCGGGTATCGCAGACGTCGGGCTTGTCCAGGAGAAAGCATTGTCATTACTTGACGGTATATACTCTACAGTCGTAATCAGAGACATTCTGGAACGCGAAAAACGAAGAGGGCAAAATCGGATCACCGACCCGATCCTATTGCGTAAAATCATCCTGTCCCTCGCTGATAACATCGGCTCAAGCGTTTCCATCGCTTCTATTGGCAACATTCTCGTAAATGAAGGGCTGCTGGCAGACGGCAGACGCAAAGGCACGCCGAGCGCCCACACCGTCCAGGCATATATAAATGCCCTGCTTGAAAGCTATTTTTTCTATGAAATCAAACGGTTTGACATCAAAGGCAGGGAATACTTGCGCACCCTTGGCAAATATTATATCGTTGATATTGGTTTGAGGAATTATCTGCTTGGTTTCCGCAACCGTGACAGCGGCCATGCCATTGAAAATATCGTTTACTTCGAGCTTCTCCGCAGGGGCTATGATGTTGCCATCGGTAAAATTGGCAATGCCGAAGTGGATTTCATCGCAACGACCGCCGATGAGAAAAAATATATCCAGGTGACGGAATCCATGCAAAGCGAAGATGTAAGGAAGAGGGAACTTGCCCCGTTGCAGAAAATCAGGGATAATTACGAAAAAACCATTCTTTCGCTAGAACCCGGACTCGACACTTCCTATGAAGGCATCAAGTCCGAGAACCTGATTGAATGGCTGCTTGCCGACTGACAGGAACATGGTTTTTTAAGCCTTATTCTTAAACCATGTGCGGATTTTATTTTCATATATCCAGTGTATTCCTTTGTTAGGAATCACAAGCCTGTGACACCCTCCTTCTGGTTTTCCGATATCAGTCAGGTAACCTGTGGCGTAAAGGACGCTCCATAGATAGGTTTGGCGGATGTTTACGTTTTTGTTATCAAGATCGGTATACGTCAGTTCCGGGATAATCTCCTTCTCCACCGCCCCGCCGGAGATCAGAGTCTCAATTTCCCCTTTCGTAACCTCCGTGGCATGTTCCAGGATATCCCTGACAATTGAGTTGCTGCTGCTGTTTTCCCAGTGGGATTCCATCGGGGCGTCCTTTGCTTTCCTGAGCTTTCTGCACTGTACAATCACGTCCCACGGACAATAGACGTTGGCATCCCCGAAATGGTAGCCGTCATACCAGTCTTTCATATCCGGGAAACGATCCTCTACGCCATAATACCGGAGCATCTCCCTCACTTCGCTATCCGTGAATCCAAAATATTCCGCACAGTCCGAATCAGAAACTGAAAATACATTAAAATTGTTCAGGCCTGTAAAAATACTCTCCCTCGCGATCCGCAGACAGCCTGTAAGCACCGCGAAATCCAGATTCTTATTCGTTTTAAGCGCCTGGCTGAGAAACGAGCGGATTAATTTGACCATCTGCGCATAATAGTCATCCTGATAAGCTTTATCCAACGGCACATCGTACTCGTCGATCAGAATTACGACCCGGCTGCCATAATGATCACAAAGCAGCCTGCTTAAAAGTTTCAGGCTTCCATACAGGAACGCCGGTTTTTCAAAATCACCGGCCATAAGCTGGCTCAGTTTCATCTTATCTTCTTCCGGCAGTTTGTCACTTTCTCTCAGGAAAGCAAAACGGGTCGCTTCTTCACTGACCAGCATGCCTAAACTGTCATACGCCGTTTCAAAGTCTCCGCCCTCCACATCTTTCAGGCTGAGCGAGATAACCGGGTATTTTCCCATATGCTGCTCACACAATTCAGTCTCCCTGCAGATATTAAGCCCCTCGAACAGAGACACATCCGCCCCAATTTCAAAAAAAGATTTGAACATATCCATGTTCAGGCTTTTTCCAAAACGCCTGGGTCTTGTAAAAAGGTTCACAGCCCCCCTCGTTCTCATAAACTCAGCAATAAAAGCCGTCTTGTCCACATAATAGTAATCTTTTAATTTAAAATCCTGGAAAAATTCAATCCCGACCGGAAGTGCCTTTTTTCTTTCATCCATACGGTGATCCCTCCTTTCCAACGTCATGAAAACAGATATAACTTATTTGTGAATACATCCAGTATATCATAATCTGTTACCCATTTACAACCGAAAAACGGCAGTGTCCACACATGGTTCCCCGAAAGTCCGCAGGACAATCATCCCTCCTGTACTGCGGACTTTGGAACACTACACTTCAAAATCCGTATACACCATCTGAAACAGGTCTTTTAATTCCCCTGAAAAACGGTAATATACGGTAATTTCCTGTTGATTTTTGTCATTTTTTTCGCTGATTTCTATCTTCTCCACAAGCTCCACGATCGTATCCCGATCCAGTGTGCCAAGCTTTTGGCGTGTCAAAAGATTTTGAAGCCAGGGAGAATCCAATAATTTCTTCGGATCACTGCTGTCTGTGCTGTCCAGTTTTTCCAGCTTTGCTTTCAGAAACTGTTCCTGCCGAGAATAATCTTCGCGAAGTTCCATATATTCTTTTTTAGTCAGCAGGTCTTCCTTATAATCCAGGTAACTCTCCTTTTTCAGGCGTTCCAGTTTTTGAAGACGTTCTTTGGCGGACAGAATTTCCTTCTCTTTTTGCCCTCCATTGTCAGACGTCTTTTGGCACTGGCTGTCAACCAGTTCCTTTATATCTTTTATACTGCCAATCAACGTATTCAGATCATCCAGGACAATCTGAGCCAATATCTCATGCCGTATATAGTGGTTGCTGCACACCTTTGTACCGGAACGGGCATATGCGCCACAGGTATAAAAATAATTTTTACTTCCGTTTTTATCTGTGTATTGACGCTTAACCATGGCTCTCCCACAATCGGCACATTTTAGAAAACCCGCAAAAATACTGACATTTTGCTTAAAATCAATGGTTCTCGTCCTCTGCTTAAGCAATTCCTGCACGCGGTCCCACATTTCCGGGTCAATGATCGCTTCATGGGTTCCCGGCACAATGATCCATTCCTCTTTGGGACGCTGCTTCGCTTTCCCCCGCATCCTGCGGACGCTCTTATTTTGCACCATACAGCCTTTATACATCTCATTTTGCAAAATTCGATGTATCGTGGCATACGTCCAGTAAGAAGTCTTATCCAGTTTTTTACTGTTGCGGTAATTTTCCCCATTCTCCTGTTTGTAGACAGACGGGCATGGAATCTTCTTTTCATTCAGTCTGGCGGCGATGGCTCTTTGCCCAACGCCGGACAGATACCACTCATAAATATCCTGAACGACAGAAGCCGCATAGGGATCAATCACCAGTTTGTGGCGGTCTGCAGGATTTTTACGATATCCATAACTGGTATGCGCGCCGCAAAAAGCCCCCGCTTTCTGCATTACTTTAAAAGAAGACTGTACCTTCCGGGAAATATCCTGTGAATAACTCTCATTGAAAATATTACGGATCGGCAGCATCAGATCAAATCCCTGCTGTCTCTCATCACTGGTATCCACCTGGTCATTCACCGCGATAAACCGGATACCAAGCTGCGGGAACACCTGCTGGATATAATGTCCTGTTTCCAGATAGTTCCGTCCAAATCTGCTCAAATCTTTGACCAGGATGCATGTAATCTTTTTTGCTTTTGCATCAGCAAGCATGCGTTGAAATGCTGGACGAATATAATTGGTTCCGGAGTATCCGTCGTCCACATACTCATCATACAGCTCATATTCTGGCTTTCTGCTTATATAATCCAACAGAAGCCTTCTTTGCGAATCAATACTGTTAGACTCTTCTTTATCCCCGTCTTCTTTTGAAAGCCTGAGATACAGCGCTGTTTTCTCTTGCATTATATTCTTCTTTCGCAGCGTCCGTTATCACGTTGTTTCATATGTATGTGAATAATTTTTTCGATTACATGATCCACTGTAACCGCACCGCTGAACTCTCTTTTAACTAAGTAAGTCGTCATTTTCTTCACTCTGTCCTTCCTGTTCTTTTCATTTTTATTCATAATGGTCCTTAATATGATGCTTTTTATATCATATTCTGCCATATTAAGAACCATACGAATAAAACATCCGGCGGGAGGTATTTTCAGCATCCAAAATGCAGTCAGGCAAATCTGAAAACTATAAAAGACATATATTTTATTGTATAAAGAGAAATATACGGGTATAATGGATACAGAAACTTTGCATGGCTACATATACGAATGTACAGGATACCTGAGTGAAAACAGCAAAACAGGGAGGTAGCAGAGAATGGGAAACTATCTGAATCCCGGAAACAGCGGGTTTACCAGAATCAGGAAAAATATTTATATAGACAAATCCGGCCTGATAGGGCTGATCAACCATACAATTGACACGACGCGATGCCTGACCTGCATCAGCAGACCCCGCCGTTTTGGAAAATCCTTCGCTGCCAAAATGTTATGCGCCTATTATGACAGAACCTGTGATTCTGCAACGCTGTTTGACGATCTGGAAATTGCCGGTGATGCACAGTACCGAAAATACCTGAATCAGTATGACGTCATCTACTTGGACATGACGGAGGTGATCGGAGAAGCTTCGGTTGCAGATATGGTTCCCTATATTCAGAGAAATGTGACCCAGGAACTGAAAGAACAGTATCCAGCGCTAAGAATTGCAGAAGGCTTCGCGGCGACTTTGGCTAATGCGGCTGAAATTTCAGGAAAAAAATTTATCATGATCATTGACGAATGGGACGCCCCAATCCGGGAAGCAAAGGAACATCCCGATTTTCAGAGAAAGTATCTTCAATTCCTGCGTTCCCTGTTCAAAAACAGCGGAATGACAGACAAAATATTCGCGGCAGCATATATGACAGGTATCCTTCCTGTCAAAAAGGACGGCTCCCAGTCCGCCATATCCGATTTTTGGGAATATTCCATGATTAAACCAAGGCAGTTTGAAGAATATGTCGGATTTACCGAAGATGAGGTAAAAAAACTCTGTGCAGACTACGGCAGTGATTTTAAAAAGATGAAACAGTGGTACGACGGATATTCTTTCCGGAATTTAACCTCTGTCTATAACCCCAATTCCGTTATAAAAGCGCTTTTTAATCATGACTTCGATTCTTATTGGACACAGACTTCTGCTGCAGAGAACCTGATGGAATATATCAATCTTGATTTTGACGGATTAGGCAGAACGGTTGCAGAACTGACCGGCGGAGTAAAAACGCGGGTAGATACGAACGGTTTTGCAAATGACCTGGTGACTTTCCGGGATAGGAACGACGTGCTGACACTGTTGATCCATCTGGGCTATCTGGCCTATGAGGAAGAGACACAGAAAGTGTATATCCCAAATGAAGAAATACATCTGGAATTTGCCAAAGCCGTAAGGCAGGTGAAACGGGATGATACGATCCGTCGGGTACGGGAAAGCGACAGGCTCATAGAAAATACGATCCATAGAAACGAAGAAGCCGTCGCTGAACAGATTGAGAAAATCCATGAGGAAGAATCTTCTTTATATTATAATAATGAGCAGGCGCTTCGCAGTGTGATTAAGCGCGCCTATTTCAGCTATGGAGATGAATACTTGATGTTCGAGGAATTACCGGCTGGCTCTGGTTACGCAGATATCGTGTATCTTCCCAAACGAGGATCTATACTGCCTGCTCTGGTCATTGAACTAAAATGGAACCATTCTGCAAGCGGCGCCATCGCACAGATCAAAGACCGGCGGTATCCGGAAGCGGTCAAAGGCTACGGCGGCGAGATCCTCCTGGTAGGAATCAGCTATGACCGTGAAGCCCCGGCAGGCAAAAGGAAACACCAGTGCCGGATCGAGAAATACGAAGGGCTGGCATGATTATACTTTTAACCCCGATAGTGTAAAATTTTCTTCGGGTGAAAAATAGATATAGAAAGGGAGCTCCTTT
>CAJUMT010000084.1:0-13036 GCA_910587495.1 uncultured Lachnospiraceae bacterium
AAATTCATGATCGCAACTTTTACAGACCTGCTTCTTAGGGTAACACTGGCAAAAATACTGGCAGTTCAGATTGGGTATCTGGGCATCTGGTGCGCATGGCCCATCGGATGGACGATCGCTACTGCGCTCTCTATTAAATTTTACCGCGGTGAATTTCGCAAGTCATAGATGCAGATACAAGCTATGCCCCGGAAAAACCGGGGCATATGCAATCTCTACATATATTTTTCTTTTGTCTTGCTGTATAAGCTACAGCGTTCATAGGAAAATTCCCCGAATACCCCCAGAATCCCTGACGGCATCATAATCTCAGAGATCAACAAATCCAGATAATCACGGATCCGGCGCACATTCGTATGTACCAGGTATCCCGGAACCTTTTCTCCTAGAAATGTCTCTTTCCGATATTTTTTCTCATCCGCATCCATATATTCCCGGACGTCAAAAACCAGGTGTTCTACCGCCTGCCTGCCGTCGTCCAAATAAACCATCCGATAATTGCCATTATCTTGCATGATTACGATATGCCGGTATGATTCTTCTTCCCGCGCCCCATATCGCCAGGTCAGGGAAAGTTTCCTAAGCTGCCCTTTCAGGCATTCAAACAAAGCAGCCTGCACGCCGGCTTTATCCTTTAACACTTCCTTTACGCCAGTACTGTCCCCGTCAAGGCCTGTTTTTAACATCTGCACAGGAAGATGCGGGATATAAAAGCGGTCGGCAATCTGGTTCTGCGCCTGCTCTGCCGGATAGCCCCCATACAACCGTTTCGTCAGATGGTAGCGGAGCTTCGTCTCAAAACGGTAGACCTGGGGCGACCACATCATACAGCGCGGATCGGGCTTATAACAGGCGACCTGTCTAAAGATATCCTCAAGCTGCCTTCTTATGGACTGCGTATCCTGATGAAGCTGGTAGTTAGGCCTTACCCCCATGCCAAAAGGAACATACACTACATCTTTTTCATCCACCACCGCATAGACCTCCGGCATCCCCACCAGGGCATACCAATCCTGCTTTTGGTGGTCAAAATAAAAACAGGCGTATTTATGGACGTCAGCATCCTGGAGGAAGATTAGGTCATGCCCGCCGAAAGCAAATAAAAGCCTGTGGATCTTTCCGTCAAGATACTCTGATAACAGGCTGTTGACACTTTCTTTGGTTATCTGCCCTTTTTCCATCCCCATCATAACCGGCTGTGAATAAGGACGCTGAACCAAAATATACGCCGGCCAGCACTCCATATCCTCGACTAACATCGTTTCTGCCGCCGTATTTTCCGGTATATGGGGCGGATCTTTTTCTGTCAGCTCCTCTAAAAACCGTTTTCCCGCCAGAAGCGCCGCAGCCGTATCCGGCATATACTGGTCTCCGCCCGGCAGAGGCTTTTTGCGCCTGCCTGTCTGCTCATAGAGGATCAGCGTCCCGTCGTCGTAGATATCGCAGCCAAATGCCCGGACTTCTTTTTCACTGCGGAGCGTACACCATAGATCTTCTTCTTTTCCAAGGCGGCACATACTCCCGGCAATACAGTCCGCTATCGTGGGAATGTCATTTTCATCTACCGGAAGCCTGGACAGTCTTTGGAGCAGTTCCTCCCGGACAGCCGGGTACTCTTCTTCAGATGCCGCCGTAACCGGAGCCAGCAGCCAGAACTCCGTTTCCGCCTCAATCTTACATAACTGCTCCCATAAATAAAGCGGCGTCCGGGGGCTGTCATTCCACCGATATTCTATATAGTTCAGATGAAACCGGATACTAAGCTCATCTTCCCCGAACAGGATCCGCACAGGTTTATCAGGAGAAAGCCCTCCCTCTTCCGGATCGATCAATTTTTTCCCCCAGGAAATGGAGACAGGCATACGCTCCCTTAAATAATCCGCCAGGAAAACAGGTTCCCTGACCCCACAAGCCATAGGGAACGCCGTATGCAGATAATAGCGCACATAAGCCCTTCTCTGAAAATCAAAGATTCCCCACACAAACCCGGACTGCTCATCCTCGGCCAGCTCCCCTTCGATCCTTTTACGCCCCTGCATAAGGACAATCTTCTCAAGCACCTGCCCTGCATAAGGCATATCCCTGTAGGAATTGGCAAATTCCTGCAATTTGGCCATCAAATACCGACCGCACCCTTTAGTAATCCAGTAGGGCAGCACCTGTTCTTCCACAAAGGCATCGTCCATAAGCGCCTGCTTTACGTCTTCCCTGTCAAAAAAAGCGTCCAGCTCCATCCGCTCTTTTTCAGTGTTTCCAGCATTAAAAAAATGCGAATAGCTTCCATTGAACTGATAAAACTCTGACACAAGATTTTTATAACTGACCCTGGGTTTTTCCCCCAACGCAGGCACATGGGCAAGCGCCGTCTCACGAAGCCCACCATACAGTAATTTCTCTCTTCCATTCGTGGCGTTTTCCAGCCTTAAATGATTCCACAAAAGACGGTAGGCTTTATCCGGAAGCTTCGTATGGCTGAAAAAATACGTCAAAAGCCTGACCGACCTTGGATGCCGCCAGCTCAGTTCGTACTGGCTGGCATTCTGGATCGGGCGGTCAGACATATTGTGAAGTACATACCTGTCAATAATCTTCCCCAGACGGAGCAGCGTATCATCATTCCATCCGCCGTCAGGTGCCATGGATAAAAGCTCTCTGTAATCTTCAAACCCTGCGCGGATGGCCGGATCATTCCCTTTAAAGCGGATAACAGAAGCGCCCGCCTCCACGATCGCCTCAATCTGTTCCACACCGTCAAAAGCGCTGTTTCCTGCAGCCACTGCAGAAGAACCGTCCCATTCCAGGCCATAGGCAATAGAAAGCTCCGTCACAAATTCTTTACCCGGCGGATATTCTTCCATCTTCTCTTCCACCACTTCCAATATCCGTTCTATAAAGTCCTTCTCATGATACCCCGTAAGAAACGCGTCCGAAAGGAAAAAGTCCCCCCATGCCGCCCGGTCTTTCTTTCGTTTCCCTGTATAAAGCTCTGTAAACGACCGGACGGCTTCCTCAATTATCTTACCTTTGTCCATATTTATTCATAAAGAAATCATGGAAGAAATCAATATCCTCCTGAGAAATCTCGACCGGTCCCCCTATACTCTGACAGTTGATATATACCATAGCCGCTTTCTCAAGCACCTGAGAACCCACATAAGCTTCCGCAAGCGTACGTCCCACCGTAATTGCTCCATGGTTCGCAAGCAGCGCTCCCGCTCTCTCCTTCAAAGCGCGCACCACTTCCTCTGCCATTTCTTCCGTTCCCGGCATTGTATAAGCCGCCAGCCTGACTTCGCCTCCCAGAATCTGCACCTGGTCGTCACAGATCGGCGGAATCGGCTTTCTGGCAGTCGCCACCGTAAGGGCGTAAGTAGAATGCGTATGCATAATCCCGTTCACTTCCGGCCTGTCTTTATAGACCGCCGCATGTACTACCGACTCGATCGACGGCTTCAGTCCCCCCTCATACTCCAGCGTATGCATATTCACCAAAACCATCTCTTCTGCACAAAGCCTCTCATAGTCCATCCCAGACGGCGTAATCACCATATAATCCTCATCCACCCTGGCGGAAATATTCCCCCAGGTTCCAGCCACAAGTCCGCTGCGGTACATGGATTTGGCCGTATTACACACCTCAATCTGCATTAATTTCACTTTTTCTCTGTTCATTTCCTTATCCTCCTAATTAAAGTTCCGCAACTCCCCTCAGAGGCCCCCTGCACTGGGAGGATTTCCTGCCGCATTGGCGTCTGTAAATCCTCCCGGAGCCTGTTCCGGTCCGTTGCTGTTTTAGTTCTAGTAACGATATTGATACAACAAATGTTCCCTTCTTAAAAATCTTCCTACATCCGCCACAATCTGCTTTGTATGATTCACCAGTACATCCTCCGTTGCCCCCGCAATATGCGGCGTGATCACCACATTGTCAAGCTCAGTCACATAAGGATGATTGCTCGCCAACGGCTCGCTCGCATACACGTCAAACGCCGCTCCCGCGATCCTGCGTTCTCTGAGCGCGTCAATCAAAGCCTCCTCATCCAGAATCGCTCCGCGGGACGTATTGATAAAATAAGCCGTAGGCTTCATATAAGAAATCATCTCTCTGCTGATGCTTCCCTTCGTCTCCTCCGTGATTTTCATATGACAGGTAATAAAATCGGATTCCTGCATCAGCTGTTTCAAGGAAACTGCTTTTCTTACGCCAAATTCCTCCACTTCAAGCTCTCCCACAAAGGGGTCAAAAATCAGAAGTTCCATCCCCATAGCCCGGGCAATCCGGCCCACTTTTCTTCCAATACTTCCGTATCCTACAATTCCCAGCGTCTTTCCGTGAAGCTGTGTGCCCTTGAATATCATATACGGCGAATCTTTATCCATATCCCAGATCATGTCCACTTTAAGGCCTTCCTTGGTCACCTTCTTCGCATCCGGATCTCCTGTGAATTTCCCTTCTTTTAAAGCTTTATACGCCATGGGAATCCTTCTGGCAACAGAAAGCATAAGCCCGATGGTCATCTCCGCCGCCGAATCAGAATTTCTCCCAGGTGTATAAAGGACGGGTATCCCTCTTTCCTTTGCCGCCGCCATATCCACATTCACCGGAGTCGCACGCGTACACGCAATAAGCTTAAGCTTCGGCGCGTTCTCGATCACTTTTCTTGTGATATCGTCATAGCTGGTAATAATGATATCCGCGTCTTTCGTCTTCTCCACCAGTTCCTCCTCCGGTATCTTAGGAAGCCCCAATGCCCAGCCGTCTTTTACGACTTCACCCATTTCATATAAAGGTTTTAATTGTTCCTCATCATACTCCGCAGTAAAAAATATTTTCATATTGTCTGCTCCTCCTTACCTATAGCTTTTATTTTTTTATTCATTTGATGCCGATAATCCCAGATCTCCTGGTTGTGTATCCTGACCCTTTTATACAGCTCATACAACAGGTCATATTTTTCCGTATTGATCAGATTAGGTTCATATATTCGAGTAAACGTACAGGCTTTTTTGACTGCCTCTTCATAATCTTTGTAAAGCCCCAGCCTTACGCCGACCATCAGAGCCACGCCTTTAGCGCCTAACTCTTTGCCGGCAGGAATCATGACCCGCATACCCAGTACGTCGGCAATCATCTGAGCCCATACCGGGCTTTTCGCACCGCCGCCTGCCAAAAATATAGTCGCGCTTTTATCCACATTGGGCAGACAGTCCCGGATGGACAGGCTAATGCCTTCATAGACGGCGCGGACAAGCTCCGCCCTTGTCGTCACCTGGCTGATTCCAAAAAAACTGGCCCTGGCATACGGATGATAAAATGGCGCACGCTCTCCTGCCACACTGATATAAGGATGATACACCACACCGCCGCAGCCTACCTGCGCGCTGTCCACAATCTGGTCAATCTCATGAAAATCTTTGGTCATGGCGATATGTTCCAGCATCCAGTCAATGTTGGGCGTACCGTTTAAAGTCGGCTGCAGCTCCACATACAGGTCTCCCATAGGATGCTTTTCATATCTGGTGCCTTCCCCGCCAAAATCACAGTCTTCCTTTTTATATACGATCTCATTAGCGCAGGTCGTTCCCAAGATAACACACACATCCTTTTCATGGATCGCGCCCAGCCCGATAGCAGTAGCCGAAGTATCCAATGCACCCGCGATCACCGGAAGTCCTCTTTTAAGCCCCGTCTCGTCAGCAAATGCATCCAGGATCGTACCGACAACTTCGTCAGAGCGCACCGGATCCGGCAGATAATCCCTGTATTCTGCCACGTCCAGGGCTTTCATAAGATCTAAAGCGATTTTTCCACTGTGTACATCCACCAGAGAAGTATAGCTGTCCGTCATCTCCGACCGGATCACCCCTGTCATCTTATAACGAATCCAGTCTTTACAAAATATCAGCTTTTTTGCTCTGTCCAAAACCTCTTTGCGGTTCTCCTTCATCCATTTTAAAAGAATCATCTGATTTCCCAGAAGCGGGGGCGTACCGGTCGTCCTATGATACAGTTTCCCGATCTCCAAATGCTCTTTTGTAATTTCCCCAACTTCATCCACAGCCCTTCCGTCGCACCAGAGAATCGCGTTTTGCACAGGCTTTCCTTCTCCATCAATCAGCCAGCAGCCTTCGCCCTGACCGGTGACACCGATCCCAATCACATCTTCCTTGTCTGCCGCGCCGGAACCTGTCACTTCTTTTACGCAGGCTTTGACATTCTCCCATACGACGTACATATCCTGCTCCACCTCTTTGCCAGGATTCCTGATCGTTTGACTTTCCCGGCTGGCCACACAGACTTCATGTCCCTGCTCATCAAACAATACTGCCTTCACATTTGACGTACCTGCGTCTATTCCCAGAATATATTTCATCTGCATTCCGCCTCCTGAACTTTTTTGATAACCTGTCGTGCTGTTGTTTCATCTATAATTAAAGTATCCGCACATCCTGAACGAAGCGCCGCCAGAATAGCTTCTACTTTTTCATCTCCCGAAGCGATCAATATGGTGTTTTCTATATTTTTCAAGCATGTCATGTCTGCGTTTAAAAGACGGTCCGTCAAAAAACAGTTATCGCTGCTCCCGTCCATGCGGATCGGATTCATAGCCAGATCGCTGACAAATCCCTGCTCTCTAAGCAGCCGGATATCTTTTTTTGTAATATAGCCCCTGGTACACATAGTAGATTTTTCTGTCAATTCACCTACGCCCAATATGGCTATATTGCATCTTTTCATCAGTTCATAAGAAGATATAATATTTTTTTCCCGCAGGAGCCATTCTTTTGTCTGCGCATGTTCCACGACCACCGGCGCATACAGCATACAACTGGGACAATCCAGCTTATTTGCCAGACAATGGGCAATCTCGTCACATTTTTCCATCCGCTGTTCGATATTCTGCGCCCCCATTAGCTGAACGACCCTGCACTCGCTGCGTCTTTTATACGCCATCTGATCGACTACTTTCGCCAGCGTGCGCCCCCAGGAAACCCCAATGATGTCTTTTAGATGGATCGTTTCATCCAAGTACTGCGCCGCCACATTGGCCACTTTATAAAGTGCCGTATCCTTTTCCCCGTAATCCTCCGCAACAATCGCTTCTTTTAAACCAAACCGCTCTTCGAGCCAGTTCTCCAGTTCTATATTATCACGCTCATATCCATGAATATTTAAAGTCACAATCCCCAAATCCGGCAATGAATTGATAATCTGATTCACTTTCTGACGCGTATAAGACAGCTTTTTTGCTATCTCATCCTGTGTCAGCCCCAACGTATGATACCAATACGCAATCTTTATGTATAAATTTCTGTTCATTTATCCCCACGTCCTTTGTGTAATTTTATGGTTTTTCTCACATTTATTGTATCATATTTGGTGAATTTATCAATAAAAAGAAGCGAAGTTACAAATGTAATTTCACTCAACATTTGTAACTTCATTATAACAACAGCTAAGAAATTTGTCAAGCGCCCAGGCCATATACAAAGGCACACTGTATGTCTTTGTCTGTTCTACCAAATTTTCCCCGATATTTTTCATAGAAAACCGGAACCCCAGTTTGGGATTATATTTTTTGCAGTACAGCCTGTAGCTTTTTGCCCTTGTATGGGACTCTGCTTTTGCTTCCACCGGAATAATCCTGTCGTCGGACTCAAACAGAAAATCCAGTTCCGCCGTATTGCCGGAACGCCAGAAATAAGGCGCCAGATTCTGGGAGAGAAGTTCTGTCAGAACATAATTTTCTGTAAACGCGCCTTTAAAATTTTTATATAGTTCCGAATCTTCCAAAATCGTCCTGGCAGAAACGCCTGATTTGCGCCTGAGCAGCCCTACATCACACATATATACTTTAAAAAAAGAAGCGTCCGCGTAAAAAGAAAGGGGAAGCTCTGGATGCTCCACCCGCTCCAATCTGTACACCAGTCCCGCATCCACCAACCATTCCAGGGCGTCTTCCAGTTCTTTTGACCGTTTGCCTTCTTTTACATGGGAAAATACAAATTTATTATTCTCTTTTGCAAGCTGTTTGGGAATGGAGTCCCAGATCCATCCAAGCTTTGGAATATCTGTTTTAGGCGCATGTTTGGCAAAATCATGGCTGTAATCCAGCAAAATATTATCCTGTATTTCCTCAACCGGCGCAATCTGGTGCGTATTGGCCCATTTTAAAACTGCTTCCGGCATTCCTCCTACAATATAATAATATTTTAGCTCTTTTTCCAGTTCCTCTGTATACAAAGACGGCAGTCCCTCTGATTTTCCGTATCTTTCCGTCCCTTCTAAAAGAGTTTCTTTTCCGTCCGCAATGGCAAATTCCCTGAAAGAAAGCGGATACATCCTAAGCCGGTCTACTTTCCCTACCGGAAACGAAATATGGTCTCTTTTAACAGACACCCCCAGCAACGACCCTGCGCAGATGATATGCAGTTCTCTTTTATCCTCACAAAAATATTTCAAAGAAGTAATCGCCCTGGGGCATTCCTGTATTTCGTCAAATATAACCAGCGTACGGCCTGCAATGATCTCTTTTCCCCGGAGCATATTCCCTAACTCATCTAAAATTCGTTCCACATTATAATCATATTCAAATACAGACCCAACCCTTCTGTCCTTCTCAAAATTGAAATACGCTGTATCCTCAAAATACTGGTCTCCAAACGCTCTGCAAATGTACGTCTTCCCGCACTGACGGACGCCTGTAAGCAACAGAGGTTTCCTGTCCTGCGCGTCTTTCCATTTGACCAGCTTCCCCATCACATGACGCTTCATTTCTGACACCTGCCTTCCTAAATTTATATCCCTTCATTAAAAAAATACAATATTCCTATGAACTTCGCAACTTTTTTTGCGTTTTTCATATGAAATTTTGCTTAAGCATCTATTGCTTCCATCCCTTCCTTTAAATAGCGCGCGTGTTCCTCCCTGCTGCGGGTAATATATTCCAGCGTCAGATAAGAGGGTTTAAGCCTGTCCACCAGATTAGACACTTCCGGGTCTGTAAAAGGCAGGTGGCGGTCGATGGAAAAGATATGTTCAAATACCTGTCCCATCCTCTTTATGGGATCTTCTTCTATTGTATGAGGATGGGTAAGCCAGTCCTTTACATAAGCGCCGCTTAAAGACTGGTGGAGATGGATTCCTTTTATGTACATTAGAAGTTCCTTATGTGTATCCAACATTCTGTGCAGATACATAAGGGCTTCTTTTTGTGTACATAGTTCCTGATTCGTATGCAGAAAATGTCCGGTATCCAGCATCAATCCTTTTTTCTTATAATGCACCCCTTCAAGAAGCATCCGGGTAACGCACGGGTTGAGATAATTAAGCCCAGGCCACCAGAGATTTTCCATCAAAAACCAGAAATCATACTCCTGTCCGTCCAGAAGTCTGTTAATAATCGCACAGGCGGCCTGCACTACTTCTTCATCACTGTGCCGCATCTGATAGGTTATGCTTTCTTCATCATCCACCTGCGTCACATGAAAGACAACATATTCCGCCCTCATCTGACGGGCATAGTTAAGGTCTTTCCTGAAATGCCGGATCAGTTCTTCTTCGTCTCTTCCCATCCAGTCCCCGAAGCAGCAGGCATGGACGCCGACTGCCATTCCCTGCCCGACCAGTCCTTTTCTGTCCTCTTCCAGGGGCATCACCTCCAGTCCGGCTAAGCCTGCAGACTCATAAAACTGCCTTAAGTCTTCCTTGGAATCATAGCGTTCCATATCATCTTGCGATATGGAAAAATTCATCAATATTTTCAACTCTAATCCTCCTGTTCTACCCCGCGCCCTTTCCATTTCCCGCCGATATAATGTCCTACAGTAGGCACAACCAGCACACACCATCCGATGACGACGCTCCACCAGAGCATAGGCCGGCCAAAGACGGGTGTCAGAAAAAATGCGCACAGCACGCGGATGCCCAGACTTCCCAGCGTCAGCCCCACAAACCAGCCGATATCTCCCGCCCCTTTAAATACAGATTTCACCACCATATAGACAGAAAATACGATTAAAAACCATCCTGTGACACGCAGGTAAGACGCCCCTACACGGATCACATCCATCACTTCTTCTCCATCCACAAACAGTCTGATGATCCGCTCCGGCATCAGTTCCAGGATACATACCATCACGCCTGAAAGAGCGCCGGTCGCAAGCAGGGAGACTTTCACGCCGTCCCAGATGCGTTCCGGCTTTCCCGCGCCTATATTCTGTCCCACATAATTTGACAGGGCGTTTCCCCAGTTGATCGGGACGGCGGATATTAAGTTCAATGCTTTATTGGCGGCGGAACAGCCCGCCATAACCGCAAGTCCAAAGCCGTTAATTACAGCCTGCACGCAGACATTTCCCAACGACACCACCGACTGCTGCAAAGCGGTCGGAACGGCGATTTTCATCATTCTGGCAAATTCTTCCGAATCAAAGAGTTGCTTTGCCTTTCTCATACCGATCCTGCCCATCTTCCGCTCCAGCATGATAAGTGCCAGAAGCGTACATATAATTTGGGATAATGTAGTTGCCAGGGCGCTTCCTCCCACTCCCATAGAACAGACCAGAATAAAAAACAGATCTCCCGCCACATTCAGAAAAAACGCCAGGATCAGAAAATACAGTGGCGTCTTAGAATCTCCAAGGGCGATATACACCGCGTTCAGGGCATTATACAAAAAAATGGCGGTACACCCCCAGAAGTAAATAGTCAAATACGCCCCACTGTCGGCCATGGCTTTTGCCGGCGTCCGAATCCATTTTAAGATCTCTTTGGCAAACAGCTGCATAACAACCGTCAGCACAAGTCCCAGTCCCAGGGAAAAAAGAGAGATCGTTGTCATGCAGACCCGAATCTTCTCTGTTTTTCCTGCGCCAAAATACTGGGCTATGACAACAGAGGCTCCCAGCGCAAGACCGGAAGCCAATTGAACGATGACCGCAGTAACCACACCTACGGACCCCACCGCCGCCAGTGCGTCGGCCCCTAAGTAATTCCCTACAATCAAGCTGTCTATGATATTGTAAAGCTGTTGAAACATGTTGGATAAAATCATGGGCACAGCAAAGACAAACAGTATCTTTGCCGGACTGCCTGACGTCATATCCAGCGTATCTCTCCCGCTTTTTTTCATGCAAACATCCTCTTTCCTACCACCAGAGCAAGTATATAAGCGTCATGGCAAGACCCACTGCAGCCAGCATCAGACCAAAGGAAAGACTGACACTTATAAGTCTGTTCGTCTTATGCATCACATCCTCCCACTCCGCAAACATAAGTACGAAGGAATGTTCGATGGGCTTCTTTTTACACACCGTACGGTTCAGAAGAGCTGTGAAATTATCCAGAATTCTGCCCAGCGTACGGGAAGCTCTTGTTCCGATTAAATATACATGCTTTTCTGTCCGGCTCTTATGCGTAGTGCTGCGGAAGAACAGAAGAATCCCATCCAGCAGATGGTCGCAGACACGCCCGAAGAAAGCAGATACTTCCAAAAGCGCCCGCAGCACTTTTCTGGTCAGATAAAGCTGGTCAATATCCCGGCAGACAAGAGCCGCCGACATGATGGCCGCTTTGTGCAGCGTGGGACGATAGAGCAGATCTTCCAGATCCAGCCAGGTAGGCCATACATCCAGATATACCTGCCTTCCTTTTTCATCTTTCCCCACAAGGAACTTTCGTATAAATCCAAAATAAACCAGCGCGCCGATCGCCAGGGAGATAAGTGCCCCTTTTAAATTCCCCAGGCTAAAATAGTGAACCGCATGGGCCGGTGATTCTCCATGCAGAAAGCCCTGCGCCAGATCCGCCGCCCGGTTCATGGTCAGATACGGAAAGAATCCCATCAAAACCAGTATTATGGTGGGAACCAAAAGTGCGAAGATACTTTCCGGGTTCATATAACTTTTTTTCTCATCAAACTCTTTTTGCCGTTCTGAATGTCGTTCTATAAATATAGACACGAAAAGTTTTGTCATATACGCGATGGTCATACCGCCGGTGATCAAAAATATCCATTCTATTATATGGATACGCAGTGCAGGCTCTCCATGTGCCGCAAGCTCCGCAGCATATTCAACTATACTCTCATGTAAAAGCGTCTTGCTTACATATCCGCTCCATCCCGGGATACCGCCGATACTGAGCGCCCCCATCAGGAACATGCCTTTTAAAAGCGGCTTATTCTTTCCGAAACCGCGGATTTCATTCAAGTCCAGTTTATGCAGATTCATATATATGACGCCCGCCGCCATAAAAAGAACCAGCTTGATCATAGAATGATTTACCATATGCAGGATCGTGCCCCGCACCGCCAGGGCATTTTCCTGCCCTAAAAGCTCCATCATCCCCGCTCCCACCAGAATAAATCCGATCTGGGACATGGACGAGCATGCCAGCGTCCGTTTCAGGTCTATGGAAAATACCGCCAGCAAGGCGCCGCCGAACATGGTGATAACGCCTAAATACAGAACCAATTTCCCCCATTGAGGATCATAGCGGAATATTTCCGCCGACACAACCAGCACGCCGAATACGCCGGTCTTAGTCAGGATGCCGGACAGAAGGGCGCTGGCAGGAGCCGGAGCCACCGGATGCGCTTTGGGAAGCCAGACATGGAGCGGAAACATGCCCGCTTTCGCGCCGAAGCCAAAGAGCATACAGCCCCCCGCGGCATAGATCTGCCACTGTCTGTCAGACGGCACTGCCAGAACCGCATCATATAGCTCCGACATCCGAAGCGTACACGCCGCGTCCTGTAAAAGAAACAGACCCATAAGCATGACCAGGCCTCCCACAATGGCAATGGCAAGGTAGATCTCCCCGGCTTTCATGGCCGCCGGTTTCTCGTCGTGAACGACCCATACATAGGAAGTCAAAGACATAATCTCAAAGAAAATGAATGTGGTATAAAAATCTCCCGACAAAAACACGCCCACTGTCGCCCCGAGCGTCAACAGGTAGAAAAAATAATAACGATTCCTGTTGCGGTAATGGGAAAAATACTCCCGGGAAAAAATCCCCGTCATCATCCAC
>CAJUMT010000084.1:13046-13384 GCA_910587495.1 uncultured Lachnospiraceae bacterium
CTTCCGATCTCATAAAAGCGGCGATACAGCCGTAAAGCAACCGAAAGCCGTCCATTTTCAGATACAACCCCTGCATACAGAAGCCGCTCCAGGCAAATGCAAGCGTCCCTCTCTGGAAGCAGGCAAACGCCGCGAAAGCCACAAGCACCATCTCCAGAACCACAAAGAGCTGTAAAAGACGATCTCTTAACATCTTATGCACTCTGCCGGAGAGATAGCAGAGAAAAGCAGCCGCAAAAGGAAAAAAGACCGCATAAAATAATTCAAAATCACCATTCATCTGTTTTGCTCCTTCTATTATAGTTCCGTTGTTGTTTTACATATTTCCGGTCGCCACT
>CAJUMT010000085.1 GCA_910587495.1 uncultured Lachnospiraceae bacterium
TACCAAGAATCGCCGCACAGTTCTGATTTGTATCAAAATAGCACAGTGTCAGCGGATCACTTAAACAGCTGAAATCAAGGTCCGGGCGCTCTACCGGCGTCCACTGGGGATCGGAGAAAATATAAATATCCGGCTCTTTTCCGTCACCAACCGGTTTGGATTTTTTATACATCTTTACATACTCGTCGGACATATACTGGAAGTTAATCATCCAGTTATAGAGAAGATTCTCCTCTCCTTCCGGAATCAGAAGATGAACTTTCACCATAAACTCTGGATCAAGTCCGGCAAAGCAGGTCGCGTGGTACATAGTTTTCCAACGAGTCTCATATACGGCGTCCATTACGATCTTATCGAGTTTCTCTTCATCAACGCCCGGCTCACCCTTAATGCGGCGCGCCTGTGCATAACGTCCGGTCACTGCTCCGTCGTTGAACAGAAGCACTTTCGCGTCTTTCTCAAGACCGAACTCTTCGCCTCTGTATACAGGCATATCAGTCACGATGGTTCCTGGTGAATTTTTCGCCATCTCATATGCTTCTTTCAAAGTATTTACCTGCACTACGTTATTTCCATAGAAAGCAGCTTCGATGATCGCGCGTGTCTTTGAGAAGCCCGGCTTGCCTTTGCCGATCTCATTTAACGGGTAATAGGCTTTTGTTGACATAAATTCTCTCCTCCTCATGTTATAGATATAACAATCCTATATGTTAAGATACATATTTTGGCAGGTGTATAAATACGCCTGCCCGACTACATTATACACTTTGACATACATTTGTCAAGCTCAAAAATGCAAAACTATAAATCTACCAATATTTAGACAGTGCTCTTTTGCAGGCAAAAGCATACCAGACCAACACCAGAAAAAAGATTCCCAAAACCACAAAAAATAATGTATCGATATCCAGCACATAAGTATCCAGTATGGAAATTCCTCCATATACGATCATGGCTGCGCCCAAAGCCGACAATTTCGGGGCCATATAATTAGCAAATCCCTGGAGATCTTTACAGGCCTTCACATCAGTATCTTTAAAAAGCATAAGCGTCTGATTGATCTTTCCCTCCCGCTTAAGCATCCAGGCAGCATACAAGGCATAAAACCCGCCTCCGAACACTATGATATCAACAAAGCTGAAAAAGCTGTTATAATCCATGGCCGCTCCTATTCTACGCCAAGAAATGCAAGAACCGTCTTCTTCATATCCTGCACCTCGCACACAGTCTTATGACGCGCGGGCGCAGTGCGAATTTCTTCAATGGCTTTTGGAACCTTTATACCTGAAATCTTAGCCAGCTCATCAACCAGTTCAAAATCTGACAAAGCGCCGTACTTCGCGTCATCGATGGCATCCATGACACTCCTTGTGAATTTATAAGGACTTGCCGTGGAAGCGATCACTGTCTTCGTCCTGTCTTTTGTATCTGATACATATTTCTCATATGCACAGGCTGCCACCGCTGTATGGGTATCCATCACATAACCTGTATCTTTATAAACCCTGGCAATGACAGCGGCAGCCTCATCCTCCGTGGCATAGTAACCGCGGAAATCATTAAGCTTCTCTTTCATATCCTCTGTAATCCGGTATTTTCCGTTTTTTGCAAGCGCTTCCATCAGTTCCACATCTTTTGTGGCGTCCCCTTCAGCAATCCAATATAAAAGCCTCTCAAGATTGCTGGATATGAGAATATCCATGGATGGAGAAGTAGTCAGGATAAACGGACGGTTTCTGTCGTATTCTCCAGTCTTAAAAAAATCATACAGCACTTTATTGTCATTAGACGCACAGATCAGCCGACCGATAGGAGTCCCCGCCTGTTTTGCATAGTATGCGGCAAGGATATTGCCGAAATTGCCGGTGGGAACAACCACATTCATCTGTTCCTCGGGCTTTAGTTCATCATTTTCAAGAAGCTTTACATAAGCGTACACATAATACACAATCTGAGGAACCAGACGTCCTATATTGATAGAATTGGCGCTGGAAAACCGATATCCGCATTCTTTTAACTGTCTCTCCAGCTCTTTATCGCCAAAGATCGCTTTGACGCCGCTCTGGGCATCGTCAAAATTCCCATGAATGCCCACAACCATGGTATTTTCACCCTTCTGGGTTACCATCTGTTTCTCCTGAATAGGGCTGACGCCGTCCTTGGGATAAAAGACGACGATCTTCGTCCCGGGTACGTCTGCAAAACCTGCCAGCGCCGCTTTGCCGGTATCCCCGGACGTAGCTGTCAAAATAACAATCTCATCCTTCATATGATTCTTCCTGGCCGCCGTGGTCATGAGGTGCGGCAGGATAGAAAGTGCCATGTCTTTAAAAGCGATAGTCGCCCCGTGAAACAGCTCTAAAAAGAAAGCGTCATCCACTTTAGATAGAGGCGCAATAGTTTCCGTATCAAACTTTTCATCATAGGCTTTTGCAATGCAGCCTTTTAATTCTTCCTCCGTAAAATCGGTCAGAAAAAGACGCATAACCTCATAGGCAATCTCCTGGTAGGACATTCCTTTCATCTTTTCCATGCTAAGGGAAAGCTTTGGTATCTGCTCCGGCACAAACAGCCCTCCGTCCTGCGCAAGTCCCTGAAGGATCGCCTCTGACGCGGTTGCGTTTGTTTGTCCGCCTCGTGTACTCTTATATAATAGTTCCATCATTGTATCCTCTGCTTTTCATAATGATTCGTCTGTTGCCACCGTGTATTCTATCACACCACCCCAAAAAAAGAAAGAGGCTTTCGCCCCTTTCTTCACTACATTGTATAAAAAATATGATTTCCATATTCCATAACCCGATGCAGGCAGCGGTCAAACCAGGCGCTATTGCTGTTTACCGATCTAAAATACAGCGCGCCCGCAGAGACGTCTTCACCATTTAATGCCCTTGTCACCGCTTCCACAGTATTTGAAGATACGCTGACACGGTCGATCCGTCCGTCCGCCACTGGTGAGAACTGCGCTTTTCCGCTGTTTCTCTGATAAACCACCTCCTGGATGGTATTGGGAAAACGACCGTTTCTCACACGGTTCATAACCACATTAGCCACCAATAACTTGCCGGTCGTATCCTCGCCTCCGGCCTCCGCTTCCACTATTTTCAAAAGTACCTGATATTCCTGTTCTTCCAATCCGAAACTGTTCACCTCCGGGGATACAGTTTCTACAACCGCTTCCGGTACGGCTCCTTCCGCCTCCGGTTCTTCTTTATATATTGATTCTTCTGCCGTCTCTCTGGCAGCTTCCTCCTCCGGTGCTTCTGTTTCGACGTTCTCTTCTCCTGGCAGAACTTCCTCCTGAAAAGCTGTCTGAAGCTCTTCCGTCAAGGTGTCCTGTGCAGCATACACGGTTAATGCGCCCATGCTGCAGGAGTTAAAGGACACGCTGCTTGTCATAAGGATTCCCCCGAAAGCAAGCGCTGCGCCCCGATAGCATCTACGCATACATACACTCCTTTTCTGGTTTGGTCACGGGCCGCTTACAGGCCGCGCGTTTTTAGATTACAAGTTGGCATTATAGCCCTGGACAACTTGCGCTGTCAATATAAATATTACAATTTTGTTAAATATTATGAACAACTTTTTTCATTTTTATGACACAAAATAAAAAAAAGAACGCTTTTCACCAAAAAAACGTGAAAAACGTCCCCTTATTTGCCAGAATGCGCAGATAAATACCTGCTTTGGCTTCTTATGTCAGCAATAAATTATCCCACCGAATGATTAATTGCCGTCAATAAAGCGTCAATGGAAGCACGGATAATATCCGGATCAATGGCTGCGCCCCAATGGGTTTTCTCATCAGGCGTCTTGATACCCACATAAGCAATGGCGCTGGAACTGGAGCTTTTGGTCAGTGCGTGCTCCTGATAGGTAACCAGTGTGTAATCAAATCCATAAGCTTTCTTAAGAGCATTGCTTACCGCGTTCAAACGTCCGTTACCTGTGGCAGTAGTAACCATTTTCTCTCCATTATAATATGTGGTAACTTCTGCAGTGATACCGTTTACCTGTTTAAAGTGTACTTCTACGATCTGATACGGCGTCTTAATACCTACAAATTTCGCCTCGAATACCTGATAGATCTCCGCAGGCTGCAGCTCTTTATTCTGCTCGTCGGATACAGCCTTCGCCGCGTAACCCATCGCCTCGCGCATCTTAGGCGGCATGACGATGCCGTAGTTTCTCTCCAGGATATAGCCGACGCCGCCTTTGCCTGACTGGCTGTTGATACGGATCACGTCCGCGTCGTAGCTTCTGCCTACGTCAGTGGGATCAATAGGAAGATAGGGAACTGTCCAGTGATCCGGCTGTTTTTCGTCGATCCATTTCATACCTTTAGCGATAGCATCCTGATGGGAGCCTGAAAAAGCAGCAAATACCAAAGCACCGCTGTACGGATTGCGCTCATTGACTTTCATGCCGGTATAATGCTCATAGCCTTCGCAGATATCGTTCATATCGGTGAAATCCAGCTCGGGGTCCACACCCTGGGCATACATATTCATTGCTACTGTAACAATATCCACGTTACCGGTCCGCTCTCCGTTTCCAAAAAGCGTGCCTTCCACGCGGTCTGCTCCGGCCAAAAGCCCCATCTCCGTGTCGGCAACCCCGCACCCCCGGTCGTTGTGCGGATGCAGGGAAACCAGCACATTTTCCCTGTATTTTAACCGCTTGCTGACATATTCGATCTGCTGCGCATAGACGTGGGGCATAGAATGCTGTACAGTCACAGGAAGGTTTATGATAGCCTTTCTGTCGGCGGTAGGCTGCCATATGTCCAGAACCGCGTTACATACTTCCAAGGCATACTCCGGCTCGGTTCCTGTAAAGCTCTCCGGGCTGTACTCAAAACGGTAATCCGCGCCTTCTTCCTCGGTCAGCTCTTTTAAAAGCTTTGCGCCTTCCACGGCGATCTTTAAAATCTCTTCTTTCGACTTGTGGAATACCTGCTCTCTCTGCGCCAGGGAGGTGGAATTGTATACATGGACGATGGCATTCTTCGCGCCTTTTAACGCCTCAAAGGTTTTGCGGATGATATGTTCTCTTGCCTGGGTCAGTACCTGGACAGTCACATCATCGGGAATCAAATTCTTCTCGATCAGTGCGCGTAAAAATTCATACTCTGTTTCGGACGCTGCCGGGAAGCCTACTTCGATCTCCTTAAATCCTATCTTAACGAGAAGTTTAAAAAAGTCCAGTTTCTGTTCCAAAGTCATGGGGACCACCAGAGCCTGGTTGCCGTCCCGAAGGTCCACGCTGCACCATACGGGCGCATGGTCCACATGATCTTTTTTTGCCCATTCCATACAGGTTTCAGGCGGCATAAAATACTGTCTCGTATACTTCTTGTAATTCATCATGTTCTCTCTCCTTATTGATAGTTCCGCAGCTTCCCTCCCAACCCCTCTGCATCTGGGAGCATTTCCTTCCGCTGACGCGTCAGTAAATCCTCCCGGGGTTGTACGGTTCGCTGCTGTTTTTAAAATATTTTGGAAATAAAAAAGCCCTCCGCCTCCGGCTGCCTACAGCAACGGAGACGAAAGACAAACTGTCCTACGCGGTACCACTCTCATTTCGTGAATCGCTTCACGCACTTAACGGATACGGATCTATAATCTTATATCCTTCCCTCTGTAACGGCAGGGACCCGTCTGTGTCTACTCTCTTACTATATTATATAGAAGATTTCGGACAGCCGCTCCAAGGCGAGTTCCAATCATTCCCTCCACTGCCTCGCACCAGACGGCAGCTCTCTGTATTCGGGTTCGAATGTACTATTCCTTATCAACGCATTTACTTATTTCACTGAAATGTATCATATCAAAAATGGCTGAAGTTGTCAACCGGGAATTTTCAAATACAAAATGCGGCATAAAGCGGCACCGTCTTCTTTCCGTCCTCAAAGCCGAAATTTTTCGCGGAAAGCTTGATGGCGTAGGCAGGTTTGTAAGTGGACATATAAATCTTTAAACTTTTTGCCTTTGTATTGTCTGCGGATTTAACTTCAATGGGAATCAGCTGTCCGTCCCGCTGAATCACGAAATCAATCTCGGCGCCGCGGGCGGATTCCCAATAATAGGTGTGATATCCGTTGATGACAAGCTGCACATTTACATAGTTTTCAACCATTCCGCCTTTAAAATCGTTCAGTTCCTCTACCATATAGAGAAGATCATTAGCGTCTAAATCTTTCTTGGCGCAAAGTAATCCTACATCTGACACATAAATTTTAAACGCGTCTATATCCCGGTAATTTTCCAACGGTTTTTTGACCTGCTCCACTTTGTAAACCTGTGATACGATTCCTGACAGGCAAAGCCATTCGATCGCATTCTCAAACTCGGAAGCCCGCCCGCCCTTTTTGACCAGTTTATATTGGAAACGGGTGTTCTTTTTTGAAAGCTGAACTGTAATGTTATCATAGGTAAGCCTTGTCTTTTTAATTTCATTCAGATTATTATACTTGCTCATATCATTCAGATAGCTTACTAGAATTGTATCCTGGATATGGCGGATCAGAACATAATCCTCTGTAGCCGCAAACTGCATCACGCATTCGGGCATACCGCCCACAATCAGATATTTGCGGTACAGACACATGGCCGCGTCATGCAAAGCAGAAGGCAACGGCATGTCCGCCGCAAAACTTTCTTTGATCCGCTCCACAAGATCCGCCTCACCCATCGCAAGCAGAAATTCTTCCATATCCATCGGATACATTGTTTTTATGTCTACCTTGCCTACAGGAAAAGAAAATTTAGCCCTGCTCACCGCTACGCCAAGCAGGCTGCCTGCCACGATGATATGATAGCCAGGAGCATCTTCACAGAAGTATTTCAGCGAAGTCAAAGCTCTCTCGCAAAGCTGCACCTCATCAAATACGATCAACGTCTTTTCCCTGACAATCGTCTGGCCTGCGATATGCGACAAGATTGGCACCAAATATGCGGGACTGATATTCTCTTCAAAAGTTTCATTTAATTTTGGGTTTGTCTCAAAATTAAAATATGCCACATTCTCATAATGCTTTCTGCCAAACTCCAGGACAGAGTACGTCTTCCCCACCTGTCTCGCGCCCTGCAGGATCAGGGGTTTGCGGTACTTGCTTTCCTTCCACGCCTCCAAATATTCCATGATTTTTCGGTACATATTCAGCTCTCCTTGCAAACACTGCATATAGTATAGCGAATATTCGTGTAAATATCAATGATATTTTTTATGATTTTAACATTAAATATCAGGAAAATACGTCCTAACGGTTTCTTCTTCGCCGCAGACAGAATACTCAGCCCTGTTTTTCCTTGATCGGATGCCTGATCACAGTCTTCAGTTTCTCCGGCGCCACACGCCTTGCATCCGACAGATAAATTTCATGATGCAGCCTGTCCGCAGAGATGTCATTCTCGTAACCGTTCTCTTCCAGGTACTGATCCATCATAGCTACTGTCACAGGCTCATCATCATAGGAACCGATATGCATACACTGAACGCAAAGCCCTTCCTCAACCGTCAAAAACTCTACTTTCGAGAAATCCTGCTTTTTCTTTTCTGCAGCCTCATTCACAGCCCACCGAAAATCATCCTCTGTCACAAAATCCGGAAGCCTGATCACAGAAATCCATTGAAAATCCTCCTTACGGCCATAATCGATTCTATCAACACCTTCCTGCCACCAGAAGCCTTCCAGAGGCGGAACAACATAATCGAAATATCCTTCTATCTGATGATCTCCCTTCTTGCTCATCTTGATTGTAAAGGCAACAGCATATAAAAGCCCTATAGCAGCTTTGTAATCGCCATCTTCCGCATTCGGGTCGCCGGCGCCGCGAACAGCAATATAGTTCACCTTCGGAACTGTGACTATGCCCGGCTTTGCCTTCGGCATATAAAACTCTTTGTATTCCTTCTTGTAATCAAACGCCATAACGATCACTCCTTATTAAACGAACCTATTTCTACCAGATTCCCCTCGGGGTCCGCAATATAGCAGGTTCTCTGTCCCCACGCCTCCGTCGTCGGTTCCATAATTCCCTCTGCTCCGGCAGCCGTCACATCCTTTTCCAGAAAAACATTCGATGTATCTTCTTCCTCTTTGATTTCAAAGCCCAAAACATCCCGATAGAAGCGCACCATCACCGCCATGTCATCAACCATAATTCCAAAACCGTCCAACTTCATAAAACCGTATCCTCCTTGTAAATTGTCATCATTTTCTGTAGCATACAGGACATTTTTTCTCTTGCCCAACATGACAACTGTATGTCATGTTTATGATCGCAGTTAAAATAATTTCTCTTCTATTTTCTCTTGCCTCATTTCTGAGCCTGAATCATAAATCGCAATCAAAGTTTATCACAATTTTCGAAAATCAGCCAACATGATTATCATACTCAGCCTTGTTAATTTTCCATAACTGCTTTATAATAAAATCGGTGATATTATCATACCGAAAAGGAAGATGCAGAATTTTTACAGGAGGAACAGCTCATGGGAATTTATCTAAATCCGGACAACAGAAGCTTTTGGAAAGCACTTCGATCCGAAATCTATGTAGATAAGACCGCGTTGATCGCATATACCAATGCCTGTCTGAATACAAGAGAGCAGTTTCTCTGTGTCAGCAGACCAAGGCGTTTTGGAAAATCCATGACACTTGAAATGCTGGCGGCTTACTACAGCCGCGGCTGTGATTCGCGCGAGTTGTTCCAAGGATATAAAATAGAGGATCACGCCTCTTTTAAGCAGTATTTAAACCAATATGATGTGATCTTTCTCAATATGCAGCGTTTCTTAAGCCGGGCAAAAGACCAGAAAATGACGGACTATCTGGAGAAAGTTGTGATCGCCGAGATCCGTAAAGTATATGGCGATTTTTTCCCGAAAGAGGAAACCGACCTGGCTGCCGCTCTGGAACAGATCTATGTGGAGACGGATCGGCAGTTTATTTTTCTGATCGACGAATGGGATTGTGTGATGCGTGAAAAGCAGGGATCGGCTATTATGCCAAAACAGTATCTCGATTTCCTGCGCAATCTTCTCAAAGACCAGCCTTATGTCGCGCTGGCTTACATGACAGGTATTCTTCCGGTCCGAAAGTATGGTTCTCATTCGGCGCTGAATATGTTTACGGAATATTCCATGACGGATCAGGGTGTTTTCGAAGAATATACCGGTTTTACCGAGCAGGAAGTACAGGAACTATGCGGGCGGTTTTCCATGGATTTTGCAGAAACAAAAAGCTGGTATGACGGATATCAGCTTACTGGATTTGAACATATTTATAATCCGAAATCCGTATCAGAAGCCATGAGGCGTCACAGATTCTCCAATTACTGGACTTCCACAGAGACTTATGAAGCACTGAAAATCTATATGGACATGGACTTCAACGGACTGCGGGAAGAAGTGGTGAAGATGCTCGGCGGCGGACATGTCAAAGTCAACACACGCAGTTTCCAAAATGATATGTACACCTTCAAAACAAGGGACGATGTACTGACTTTGTTGATTCATCTCGGTTACCTGGCATACGACGCCGAAAAAAGGGAAGCTTTTATTCCAAACCGGGAGATCGTCGAAGAATTTGAAAATGCCATGAGTGTGGGCGGCTGGGGGGAAGTGATGAACGTCCTCAAAAGATCAGAAAAGCTTCTGGAGGACACTCTTCTATGCCGGGAAACACATGTGGCTGAAGGACTTGACAAAGCGCACGGCGAGATCTCATCCATACTGACCTACAATGATGAAAATTCTCTTGGATGTGCCATCGGACTCGCTTATTACAGTGCGCGCAAAGACTATAAAATGATTCGGGAGATCCCCGCAGGCCGGGGCTTTGCCGACCTTGTCTTTTTGCCGCTCCCGTCCTCCGGCAAACCTGCGATCGTGGTTGAATTGAAATATAACAAGTCTGCCGCTGCCGCCATAAACCAGATCAAAGAACGAAAATATACACAGGTATTTGACGGTTACTGCGGGGAAATTCTGCTTGTGGGGGTAAACTATAACAAAGAGAGCAAAAAACACAGTTGCGTCATAGAGAAACAGTTGATCAGATAGGGGTATGGCAAAACCACACCCCATAACAATGAGGGGAACTGTCGGTTAATAGCAATTTCCCCTGGCTTCTTTTCACAAATTATTTTTATCTCCATATACAGCAGTCGCTTCAGCCACCATGCTCAGATTTTCTTCCTGTTGGAAAGAATACTCCGCAAACTGGCGTTCTGGTTCTTCCATATCTGCGTTGTCCGTCCAAAGTTCGCACTGTGTCATGACAGTCTGCACCGCATCTTCCATACCTTCCGGCGGATACCGATGTTTTTTAAGAAGCTTCTTGATCATCATACGCATTTTGGCTCGGGCTGAATCGCGTTTCTGCCAGTCAATTGTCTTATTTTTTCTTAATGTCTCGGCCAGTTCCTTTGTTATGGCAATCAGTTCCTCGTTTTCATAAAAATCTTTGATTGCCTGCGGCTTTGTCAGAGCGTCATAAAATGCCAGTTCATCTGCTGTGAGACCAAGTTTTTCTCCTTCTTTCCGGGCTTCCGCGATCTGTTTCGCCAAGCTTAAAAGTTCTTCGATCACCTGTTCATTGGTCAGCATTCCATTCAGGTACGCATTCATGGCACGCTGAATGATCTCACTGAATTTTTCAGATTTAACCACATTGGTTCTGCGATAGATCTGCACCTGTTCTGCAATCAGCTTCTTTAAAAGTTCAACCGCAAGATTTTTCTCTTTCATTTTGGAAATTTCTTCAAGAAATTTGGGATCAAACAATGAAAACTCCTGCTGTACATCAGAAAACAGATTGATAACGCCTTCGCTTTTGATGCTTTGTTTCAAAAGGTCATTAATCCGCTGATTCATCTCAGGAAGAGAGATTTTCTGGCCGCCGTTACCCTGGTTCGTCAGTCTGACAGTCAAAACGCGCACCGATTCAAAAAAAGCCGCTTCAAACCGCAGATCTTCCGATACCAGAGAGGAACAAAGAGAAAGAGCCTGATGAAGCATAAGCGCCTCTTTGACAAAAGCGTCTTTTTCTTCTTTCTTACCCTGGTCAACAATAAAATTCACCGCCCCGCTAATCGTTCTTGCCCTTTCCAAATCTGTTCCGCCAAAAAATTTCGTATAATTATATCCATGAAACAGATCCCGGCACACAGACAATTTTTCCAGAAATTTTGGATATGCCACTTTGGCAATATCCGTATCGCCATAATTCTTTTTATCACGGACTGTATAATCATTCATTGCTTGTTTTAAAGCAGCGGCAATACCGACATAATCCACGACAAGTCCGCCTTCCTTATCCCCAAAAACACGGTTGACGCGAGCGATCGCCTGCATCAGATTGTGCCCGGACATAGGTTTGTAGACATACATGGTCGCAAGCGACGGTACATCGAATCCCGTCAGCCACATATCTACTACAATCGCAATTTTAAGCGGGCTGCTATTGTCCTTAAATATTTTAGCCAGTTCGTTTTTATGATGCTTATTGCCGATGATTTTACGCCACTCTTCCGGATCTTTGTTACTCTCGGTCATAACGACGGCAATTTTGTCCGTCCAGCCTGGCCTGAGTTCCAATATATGCTCATATATTTTCATCGCGATTGCCCGTGAATAGGCAACAACCATAGCCTTCCCTGTAAGCAGGTTCTCACGATAATTCTCATAATGCTCCAAAATATCACAGACAAGAGAATGAATGGTCTGGCCATTTCCCAGAATAGCTTCCATCTGTCCAAGCTCACGCTTACTTTTCTCAATCACATCCGGATCGGCGTTATGAGCCATCATGTCATACTCTGCATCAATAAGCCTGAGCGTATCTTCATTAAGCTTCAGTTTAATCACCCGGCTTTCATAATACACCGGCCTTGTAGCGCCGTCTTCCACAGCCTGCGTCATATCATAAATATCTATGTAACCGCCAAATACTTCCCGTGTATTACGGTCTTTGGAAGAAATCGTCTTGCAAAAGAAATCATCTGTGGAAAAACCCCGTCAACCAAGGTCGCTGAGTATTATGGGTCAGACGTTCCATTCATCACAATCCCTGATATGCATGGAAATACCTATGCCTTAACTACGGAACGATATCTTTCAGCTCTTGGAGCGAATTCCCAGGCTAAAAAGACTTTGCCCAAGAATAGTATATGTGTAAGTTGCATAGGTACTGCTGGACTCGTGACGATTGTAGCATCCGAAAGTCAAACAAATCAGCAGATAAATTCCATCATTCCAAAAGATAAATATTCTCCATATTACATTTATTTGCTAATGCAGACACTTTCAGAAGTTATAAACAAACTCGGTCAAAGCGGTAGTACTATTGTAAACCTAAACAAGGCTCAGTTTGGGAAGATTCAAGTCACTGTCCCTTCAGTTTCTTCTATGAAAGATTTTGACGAACTAGTTTCTCCTTTATTTGAGATGATACTTGAAAACCAAAAGGAGAATATTCATCTTTCATCTTTACGAGAAGCACTGTTGCCAAAATTGATGTCCGGCGAACTGGATGTCTCCGCCATCGATCTCTAAACCGTCATGAGTAGACTCGAAAACGCCTACAGCGTTTCCTCGTTACCGCCGCAATCTGCTTTTTCCGCATACTTTCATCCCTGATGCGGCGGTAAATTATCGTTTATTTCAGTATTAAGCTTTATCTTTCTATCAAACATCTCCAAAATTTCTGCGATTTTCACCTGTTCGTCATATGAAAAATCAGGAACCGCATATTTCATTATGGCCACCTTATCCCCACGGGGCATTTTAGTACCTTTAGAAGTGGCCATCGAATAATCAAAGAATATATCATTAGCAAGGACATAATAAAGGAATCGCTTACTCACTCCCTCTTTTGCCCTAAATACAAGTACATCGTTTGAGCATCCTCCCTCAAACTCTGCAAACCATATTTTTTTGAAATATGGTCTGATGTTTGAAACCAATACATCTCCCACACAAAAAACCTGCGTCTGCGTTACAGTCGGAAGTGAAGAAGCTTTTGTAATACCACCTTTATTAGGCATCATGTTTTCTGTAGATATATAGGTTTCTTCATCCAGAGATGAAACATCGATCTTGCCCTTGGCATATTCACATATATCCATAAGACTATATCTCATACCCAATCGCCCCCAATTTCCTGCG
>CAJUMT010000086.1:0-4663 GCA_910587495.1 uncultured Lachnospiraceae bacterium
GATGCTTTTACTATTGACTGCCTGGTGGGATCAGGCAGAGATAAAAGTGTTGCGGACCGTGGCGGCGGCAGCTTTGGGTAGCCTGGGAGCCTGCGTGCTTGTTGTCGTTTCGGATTGTTTGTCCGGAGTCGGTTACTTTCTGGGATCAGCCGCTCTGGCAGCAGGGATGGTATTCATGGCTTTTAGGAACAAAAGGCACTTTGTTTTTCGAGTGCTGTGCCTGTATATGCAGAGTTTTGTGCTAAACGGAATTCTCAGGTATTTAGGGCAGTTCCATAGGATGAGCGGAGTGTGGTTTGCATGTTACAGCGGTGCATCGGCAATCGTTCTTTTTGCGGCGGAGTACATATTCAGAAACAGGAAAAAGGTTGAGGAAAGAACTTGTCTGGCCATATTGCGTCATGGCGAATGCCGGATTTCCATAGAAGCGCTGTTCGATACGGGAAACGGCCTTTATGATCCTATCAGCAGACGGGCAGTCAGTATCCTGGACCAGGAGGTGTTAAAGAAACTATTAGACGACTCTGGTAAGGAGCTTCTTCCCCGGTTTATTCCCTACCATACTATATCTGGAAAGGGAGTCCTTACTGCATATGTTCTGGACGGAATGGAACTGGTATTTACCGGGGGACAAAAGTGCCTGAAACACCCTATGGTCGCTGTTATGCCTGAAAAAAACATACAGTACAAGTTAATACTTCATCGGGACTTGATACCCTCGTAAAAGGAGGGACTATGATCATCAAGGTAACGATACCACATCAGATTCAACTCAAAGTAGCGCCAAGATTTAAAAGCATGTTCTTCTCCAGACAGGGAGAGATACATTATATAGGCGGAGCCGAAATCCTGCCGCCGCCGCTTAATGCCCAGGAAGAAAATCAGGCGATCTTAGAGCTTGAGACAGACAGAGAGCAGCAGGCGAGGGCGACTTTGATCGAACATAATCTGAGGCTGGTCGTATACATAGCGAAAAAGTTTGATAATACCGGCGTCGGGGTGGAGGATCTTATTTCCATCGGAACGATCGGCCTGATCAAAGCAATCAATACGTTTAATCGAAATAAAAATATAAAACTGGCTACTTATGCTTCCAGATGCATTGAAAATGAGATTCTTATGTATCTTAGGCGCAACAGTAAAGTACGAATGGAGGTGTCGATTGATGAACCTCTGAATGTGGATTGGGATGGCAATGAACTCCTTTTATCGGATATACTTGGGACAGATGAAGATATTATATACAGGGACCTGGAAAATGAAGTGGAGAAAAAACTATTAAAAAAAGCGCTTTCGAAACTTTCCAAGAGAGAAAAAATGATTATTGAATTACGATTTGGATTAAATCATCCGGCCGGAAGGGAGATGACCCAGAAGGAAGTGGCGGATCTTCTGGGGATCTCCCAATCTTATATTTCCAGGCTGGAAAAAAAGATTATCGGCCGTCTGAAAAAGGAGATCATAAAGTACGAATGACCATTATTTTAGGTAATTACGCATGGTCTTTAAGGCATTCTTTTCCAGACGGCTTACTTGCGCCTGAGAGATATGGATCTCTTCTGCGACTTCCATCTGGGTCTTCCCTTCGAAGAAACGCAGGTTAATGATATGATTTTCCCGGGGACTTAATCGCTTCATGGCTTCGGACAGGGAGAGGTTTTCCACCCAGTTTTCTTCCTTGTTTTTTCTGTCGCTGATTTGATCCATAACATAGAGAGTATCTCCTCCTTCTGTGTAGACTGGATCGTAGAGGCTTACAGGACTCTGGATCGCATCAAGGGCGTAGACGATCTCTTCCTTAGAGATGCCGATGGCTTCCGAAATCTCCTGGATGGTGGGTTCTTTGGAACTCTCCTTCAGGAGATTTTCTTTTGCGTAAATGGCTTTGTAAGCAGTGTCACGTAAAGAGCGGCTGACGCGGATGCTGTTGTTGTCTCTTAGATACCGGCGGATCTCACCAATAATCATAGGGACTGCGTAGGTGCTGAACTTGACGTCCATGGTGCAGTCGAAATTGTCGATGGCCTTCATCAGACCGATACAGCCAATCTGAAACAGGTCGTCTGCGTTTTCGTTGCTGGAAGAGAAACGCTTGATCACGCTTAATACCAACCGCAGATTTCCCTTAATGTACAATTCCCGGGCTTCTTTATCTCCTTTCTGAATCCGTTCAAAAAGCATTTTTTTTTCTTCATTGGTAAGAAGCGGTAGTTTGGATGTATTGACTCCGCAGATTTCAACCTTGTTTAAAACCATTCGATTCCCTCCTGCATCATCGTTTTCGCTTATATAAAAGGATTTCCCAAAAAACCGTGCTTATGCAGGAAGAAAAAAATATTAAATGCCAAAATCTGAGAATCAGGACAAAATTTAAGAGAAGAAGGAACAGGATTTTTTTGCGGGACAAAGACAGTCTTCTTCACAGATTTCCACGAGTACGACGTCAGGCCCGATTTTGCAGATTTTATTCCAGGGAATGATATATTCCTGGTCGGAAGCGAGCAGTCCAAAACAACGGGACGGCCCGGGAACAACGATAGAGCAGATGCAGCCATTTTTTTCATCCAAAATCAGGTTGCAGACCTTTCCTAAGCATCTGCAGTTACAACGGTTGACTACATCTTTTTGCTTTAATTCACAATAAAGCATGGTGATATTTCCTTATGCGGGTTTGTTATAGCATATGTAAAAAAAGCGGAGAATTTGCTTGTTTTTTATTTGTTTTCATTGACGCGCCGGAAGGGGATGTTATATACTTACAATTAAAAGAGGGGGTGTTGGTGTGAAGTGTCCGTATTGCGGAAAAAAAGATAATACAAGAGTTATTGATTCAAGACCCGCCGAGGATGGAGATTCTATTCGGCGCAGGAGAGAGTGCGATACCTGCGGAAAGAGATTTACAACTTATGAGAAGGTAGAGACGATACCCATTATTGTAATTAAAAAAGATAATAATCGGGAGACTTACGACCGGACAAAGATGGAAGGCGGTGTGTTTCGCGCCTGCCATAAAAGGCCGATTTCTGCTGATCAAATTGAAATTATGGTGGATGAAATCGAGGCTGCCATATTTAATAAAGAAGTGCGGGAGATTTCCAGCAGGGAGATAGGGGAACTTGTGATGGAGAAGTTAAAGGATCTGGACTCCGTTGCTTATGTAAGGTTTGCGTCAGTCTACAGAGAATTTAAGGACGTGAATACATTTATGGATGAGCTAAAGAAGATGTTGGAGTAAAGAATGAAAAATATAATTTTGATCGGGTTTATGGGGGCGGGAAAAACGACAGTCGGAAAGCTTCTTGCCCGGGAGCGGGGAATGAAGTTTATCGACACGGATGAGCGGATTGAGGCGGAGCAGGAAAAAAGTATTCCGGATCTGTTTGCAGAATATGGAGAGCCCTATTTCCGGGATCTGGAAACCGGGCTTCTTAAAAAGATGCAGGACGATACCAGCGGTGCAGTCATATCAGTGGGCGGAGGAATGCCGGTCCGTAAAGAAAATCGGACGCTTCTTAGAAACTTGGGATGTGTTGTCTATTTGTCTGCCACAAAGGAGACTATTCTTAAGAGAGTAAAAGGAGACGGAAGCCGCCCCATGCTAAACGGGGAGGATCTAGAAGCCAGAGTGGAAAAGCTTATGCAGGACAGGGAGGCGCTGTATCGGCAGGCAGCGCATCTTGACATCCGCACGGACAGACGCAGCGTATATCAGGTGCTTCAGATTATCGATCAGGAGATGCGCAGATTCAGTTAATGAAGCTGTCATGAAAAAAACAGTTGAAATAATGCAGGTTCTATTATAGAATAGTATGAGGTTCGGGGAATTGTGCATTTCTCCGACAATGCTTAAACAACGGAAGTCCGTAATATAAGAACTATAATCAGGAGGAAGAGATAGGATGATTTCAGCAGGAGATTTCAGAAACGGCGTTACACTGGAAATAGAAGGCAATGTTTATCAGATATTGGAATTCCAACATGTAAAACCGGGAAAAGGAGCGGCTTTTGTAAGGACAAAGCTCAAAAATATCATTAACGGCGGTGTAGTGGAGAAGACCTTCCGCCCCACAGAAAAGTTCCCGGCGGCGCGTATTGACCGTGTGGATATGCAGTATCTTTACAGCGATGGGGATCTGTTCCACTTTATGAATGTGGAAACTTATGACCAGATCGCTCTGAACAGCGACGATGTGGGGGACGCCCTGAAGTTCGTCAAAGAAAATGAGATGGTTAAGATCTGTTCTCATAATGGTAATGTATTTGCAGTAGAAGCGCCTCTGTTCGTGGAATTGGAAATTACTGATACAGAGCCGGGCTTCAAAGGAGATACAGCTACAGGCGCGACCAAGCCCGCTACCGTGGAGACAGGTGCAGTCGTGTATGTACCGCTGTTCGTGGAGACAGGTAATAAGATCAAGATTGATACAAGAACCGGAGAGTATTTGTCCAGAGTTTAAAGGAAATATATAAGTTTAAGATTAAAACCTCGGATTTGCGGAAAATCCGGGGTTTTTAATACAAGGAGTGTTTTACTTATGAAAAAATGGATGAGCCGCTTTTGGCTGGCATGCAGCATTCCCTGTGGGTTGAATCTGATATTTCTATGGAGTCAGAGAACAGGTTACATATTCGTGATGCTCCTTTTGACGCTTCTTCTGTCAGG
>CAJUMT010000086.1:4673-13119 GCA_910587495.1 uncultured Lachnospiraceae bacterium
GCAATTTGCTGAGAATTATATTTCTCCCTATTCGTGACAAGGCGGGAACGGGACTTCGCGTGCGCATCATGATGGGCGGACGAAGGCTGGTGTATTGTGGCTTATATGCTATGGCGGCGCAGGCGATGGTCTTTTATTTTATCTATTTAAAAAAACATATGGTTCATGATCCGGGGCTTGGAATCCTGGCTTCCAATGCAGTATTTGCTTGTATCGGATGTTTTCTTTTGCTGGCGGCAGGCGTGCTGCGTATTTTTTTCACTTCCAGGCGATTAAGTATTCTACGCCGCGTGATTATGGTTCTTGTCATGTGGATACCGGTGGTGAATCTGATCGTGCTTTTATACGCTTGTCGGCTGGTCTATGAAGAATATGATTTTGAGAGGGAAAAGGCACAGCTTCGTGTGCTTCGGATAGATTCAGAAATTTGCAGAACAAAGTATCCGCTGGTGATGGTTCATGGGATCGGATTTCGGGATCTGAGATATTTTAATTATTGGGGCCGGATTCCTAGGGAACTTATGAGAAACGGAGCTGTTGTTTACTATGGCAACCAGGAAGCGCTTGGGACGATCGTTTACAACGCGGAAGACATCCGTAAAAAGATTTTCCAGGTCCTTTCGGAAACCGGCTGTGAAAAAGTTAATATTATTGCACATTCCAAAGGTGGTCTGGATGCCAGATACGCCATCTCCAAACTGGAAATGGAACCTTATGTGGCCTCATTGACTACCATGAATACGCCCCACAGAGGATGCCGATTCGTGGACTATGCCTGCCGTCTGCCAGATGGGCTTTACCGGTTCGTGGCAAGTTGTTTTGACCATACCTTTTCCATGTTCGGCGATAAGAATCCGGATTTTTATACAGCCACGCGGCAGTTTTCTACCACGGAAAGTCAGCGGTTTAACGAGGACGTAAAAGACGCGCCGCAGGTGTATTATCAGAGCTATACTTCCCGGATGAAACATCCCTGGAGCCATTTGCTTTTAAGCATACCCTACTGTATGATCCGCCCGTTGGAAGGCGAGAACGACGGGCTGGTCAGCGTGTCTTCGGCGAAATGGGGAGAATTTAAGGGCGTATTTTCCAACGCTCGTACAAGAGGGATTTCTCATGGGGATATTATCGATTTGAAACGGGAAGATTATAAAGGGTTTGATGTGGTGGAAACGTATGTGCAGATTGTGAAAGGGTTAAAGGAGATGGGGTTTTAGCCCATTTTGATCATTATTGTTTTTGTCAATTATACACAAAGAATTTATCTGATTTAAGCATTTTTGGTTGCAAAAAACGACTGAATGTTGTATAGTAAGACCAGATATAAAGCATTCCTGTGCAGTTCGCACAAATTTCCACAAGACGATAGCAGAAACAGAAAGGAAATATATGACATATGAGCATTTTTTGATACAATTGGGGCAATGTGTGACGGCGCGGACAGTGGACGGAGAGGTTGTCCGTCAAGTTCAGGTATTGAAAAACAACGGAGTCAGACTGGACGGATTTTCCTATCATATTGAAGGGCGGAAAGAACAACCTACAGTTTATGTAAACCAGTATTATCGGGAGGGGATGGACCCGGAAGAACTGGGGAAGATTGCCGAGATGGTTTTGAAAATACAGCGGGAGAGCCGGATTTTGCAGGAAGATGATTTGCTGAAACTTTTAGACTACGACAGTATGAGAAGAAAGATTTTTTATCGGCTGATTTCTAAAAAGAAAAATGAAGAACTCCTTGCCAAAGCTCCATGGCTCCCCTGGATGGATATGGCGATTGTATTTTATTTAAGGATTCCGGAACATATCGTGCCTGATGCCACGGCGCTGGTCTATACAAATCATCTGGAACATTGGGGGATTACGATGGGAGAACTATATCGTACAGCGTCAAAAAATATGTCCGGCCTGTCGGTTTCCATAGAGCCGATGGAAACATTTTTAGAAAGCTGCGGAATTGAAGCCGGGAACAGCGGGATGTATATCCTGACCAATGGAAGAAAAGAGTATGGCGCCGCCGTGATCGTAGATCCTGAAGTGCAGCGTATGTGTTACAGACGCTTGGGAGAAGACTATTATGTACTTCCAAGCAGTATTCATGAATTAATTCTTTTACCTGGAAGCTTTGCAACATCACCGGAGGATTTATGCAATTTAGTGCAGGAGGTAAATGAAAACTGTGTAAGTCCGGAAGATTTCCTGAGCGGAAATGTGTATTTTTATTCATCTATTACCGGACAGTTAAAGCAAATTTTTACGGTTTCGTAAATAAGATTCCGGCAAAGCGGACATGTCATTTTAAAGCATGCCCGCTTTGTTTTTAGCCGTCTGGATGAAATCTTTTACGGATGCCGTTCATCTTTGTTACAAAATTGTTACAAAAAATGCTTGCATATATTAGAAAGTTGGTGTATGATAGTTGAAGTAATTATCCAAGCACCTGTAGCTCAGCTGGATAGAGCACGGGCCTCCGACGCCCGGTGTCGCAAGTTCGAATCTTGTCAGGTGCATTTTTTATACTCTAAAGTCAGCGAAACTATAATAGGAGGATATTTAGCATGGCAAATCAACAAAAACATCAGAAACAGGAATCACTTTTTACAAATTATAAATTTTATCTTGGAATCAGTGTCATAGAATTGGTAATTATTATTATATTGGCAGTTATGCTGGCTCGCGGCAAGAGTGAAGAGGCGACGGATCAGCCTGATCTGCCACCGGAGCAGACAGAGGATGTATCACCGGAGACAACAGAGCAGCCGGAAACCGAAGAGGAGCCGGAGCCGGAAAACAATCTGGAAGAAAACAGCCACGCTTCCATTGACAGGCTGGTGGAGAAATACTGTTCTTATATTGCTGAAGGTGATGTGGATGGGCTTGAAGAGATTGTTGATATGCTGACGGATGATGAAAAGGAGAAAATTCAAAGCCGAGCAGCGGTTATCGAATCTTTTGACAACGTGACCTGCTATACGAAAAACGGCCCTGTGGAAGATTCTTTTATCGTGTTTGTATGTTATGATATGAAACTGGTTGGTATTGAGACCAGTGCGCCGGACATTATTTGCCTGTATGTGGGACCAAAGGGAGACGAAGGACGACGGATACATTATGGAAGCATTGATGAAGAGATGCAGGAATATGTGGCGGAACTTGAGAAAGATCCTGAAGTGCAGGCTTTATATGATGACGTAAGTACACGGTATCAGGAAGCGCAGGAGAAGGACGAGACGCTTGCAGCGTTTGTTCAGAGATTAAACGGTCAGGTAGAGGAACCAGAGGAACCAGCGGAAGAAACGCAGGAAGAAGAACAACCTTCGGAGGAGCCTGCAGAAGAACCAGCGGAAGAAGAAGGCGGGGCGACGCCGGAGAACAGAGAGATTCAGCTGGCAGATACTGTAAATATTCGTTCAGATACAAGCACTGACGCCGAGAAACTGACGGTGGCATACCAAGGAGATATGATCACGCTGATCGAGTCTTATGAAAATGGCTGGACCAAGGTGGAATACAGAGGCATCACTGGTTATGCGAAGACTGAATTTTTAGAGTAAATAATGAATAAATATAAAAAAGCTCCATACCCTATGAACGATCGATCAGGGAAAGGAGCTTTTTTATGGTAACAGAAGCAGATAGAGCAGTTTTGGATGAGAGTTATAAGAATACGCGCATGGGCCGGGAAGCCATCAATACGATTATTGGTAAAGTGGAAGATGATGAGCTGGCGCTGGATTTGAATCGGCAGGCATGTAAATTTGTACAGTTGGAAGAAAAAATACAGAAGAAGTATCAAAAAGCCAGCGAGACGCCGCCAGAAGATAGTTTGATGAACCGTACAATGCTGTGGGGCGGGATACAGATGAATACGTTGTTAAATGCCAGCACAGAGCATATTGCGGATATGATGATCCAGGGTAATACAAAAGGAATCACGGAACTTATGAAAGTCGTGAAGAAAAACAAAGGAGTTCAAAAAGAATACTATGAGCTGGCACAGGAATTGATGGATTTCGAAGAAAAAAATATAGAAAAACTAAAAGCATATTTAAGATAGACTGGTTTTTTTTGCCGGTATTTGATAAGATAATAGTGGCAATGGAGACAATCCAACCTGACAGATGTCCGGAGGGATTTTGGGCGCATATAATTTAAAGCCGAAGTCCTTCCGGAATAAAAGTGTTGTAGGTGGTAAAGATCAGATGACAACAGGTACATAAGTATGATAAGACTGAACAAATATATGAGCGAGGTGGGCGTTTGTTCCAGAAGAGAAGCAGATCGACTGATCGAAGAGGGGAGGATAACGGTTGATGGAGTCGTGGCCTCTGTGGGTATGCAGATCGAAGAAGGGCAGAAGGTGTCGTTGGACGGTAAGCCGGTGGGGCAGAGTAAAAAACCTGGCAGGGTGATGATAGCGGTTAACAAGCCAAGAGGTGTCGTTTGTTCCAGCGTAAGTCAGAAGGGGGAAGTGAATATTATTGATTTCCTTAAGTATCCGGAAAGGATCATGTATGCCGGAAGGTTGGACAAGGAGTCGGAAGGGCTTCTCTTGATGACCAATGACGGCGATATTATCAACCGGATGATGCGCGCTGCCAATTATCATGAAAAAGAATATGAAGTGGTGTTGGACCGACCCTTTAACGACCGCTTTTTAAAGGATATGGCGGCGGGCGTTTATCTAAAAGAACTGAATGAAACTACCCGTCCATGTGTGACAGAACGTCTGGGGAAGAGAATGTTCAGGATTATTTTGACCCAGGGTTTGAATCGCCAGATTCGCCGGATGTGCAGGGAACTGGGATTTCATGTACAGGAATTAAAAAGGGTGCGAATTATGAATATATGCCTGGGACATCTAAAGACCGGAACCTGGCGTAATGTGTCGGAACGTGAGATGGCAGAACTTTTGCATCTTATGGAAGATGAAGTAGGCATTGCAGGGGAAGGAGCAAAGCTATAAATATGAACAGTGTAGAACGCATGAAAGAATTGGGGGAGCTTTTAAGGGACGCTTCCCGGGCATATTACCAAGAAGACAGGGAAGTCATGAGCAACTTCGAATATGACAGGCTCTATGACGAATTGGAAGCTCTGGAAAAAGAGACTGGTATCGTACTGGCGGGAAGCCCTACGGTGACAGTGGGATATGAAGCAGTGGACGAGTTGCCAAAAGAGCGGCATGAAATTCCTATGCTGTCTCTGGACAAGACCAAAGATGTGGAAGCTTTGGCAGAATTTGCGGGGGAGCATCAGACGCTGCTTTCCTGGAAGCTGGACGGCCTGACTGTTGTGCTGACCTATGAAAACGGAAAACTTTCTAAGGCAGTTACGAGAGGCAACGGGGAGACCGGGGAAGTTATTACCAATAATGCCAGAGTATTTAAAAATGTCCCTTTAACTATCCCTCACAAAGAAGAAGTCATCTTAAGAGGAGAAGCAGTCATCCGTTATTCGGATTTTGAGAAAATCAACGCCGAAATAGAGGATGAAACGGCAAAATACAAGAATCCCAGAAATTTATGCAGCGGCTCTGTGCGCCAGCTGAATAATGAGATCACGGCCAAACGTAATGTATATTTGTATGTATTTGCCCTGGTGCGCGCTGTGGGGGCGGAGTTTGACAATTCCAGGGAAAACCAGTTTAAATGGCTTATGGGTCAGGGATTCGACGTGGTAGAATATAAAAAAACGGATGGTTCCGGCATGTCGCAGGCGGTGCGGGAATTTTCGGAAGCGGTTGCGGAAAATGATTTTCCTTCTGACGGACTGGTCTGCATTTATGATGATATTGCTTATGGACAGTCTTTAGGACGCACAGCTAAATTTCCCCGGGATTCTCTTGCCTTCAAATGGCAGGATGAAGTCAGGAAAACCAGATTAAAGGAGATTGAATGGAGTCCATCCAGAACGGGGCTTATTAATCCGGTGGCTGTCTTTGAGCCTGTGGAACTGGAGGGTACTACGGTCAGCCGGGCCTCGGTACACAATGTCAGCATATTAAAAAGTTTAAAGCTTGGAATAGGAGACACGATCACGGTTTATAAGGCGAATATGATTATCCCCCAAATCGCCGATAACCTGACCGGAAGCGGGACAGTTAAAATTCCGGATACCTGCCCGGTCTGCGGCGGTCCGGCGAAGATACAGCAGATGAATGATGTGGAATCTCTTTACTGTATAAATCCGGACTGTCAGGCAAAGAAATTAAAAGCTTTTGCGCTGTTCGTAAGCAGAGATGCCATGAATATCGACGGCCTGTCTGAGATGACCCTGGAAAAATTTATCGGCTGCGGGTTTATCCGCGAGTATGCGGATCTGTTTCACTTAGAACGTCATAAAGATGAGATTGTCGGGATGGAAGGTTTTGGGAAAAGGTCTTACCAGAAGCTTATGGAAAGTGTTGAAAAAGCCCGCCATACAACGCTGCCCAGAGTCGTCTACAGTCTTGGTATCCCCAATATTGGTCTTGCCAATGCGAAAGCGCTCTGCAAAGAGTATGATTATGATCTTGATAAGCTGCGCCATGCAGGGGCGGAGGAGCTAAGTCAGATACCAGGTATGGGAGAAGTCATTGGAACCAGTGTGGAAGAATATTTTGCCGATGAGGAACATAACCGGTGGCTTGATGATTTGTTAAAAGAACTGGATATTTATGTAGAAGAAGTAGATACATCCGCTCTTACCTTGGATGGTAAGACTTTTGTCATCACAGGCAGTTTGACACGGTTTTCCAACAGAAGCGAGTTTAAAAATCTCATTGAGTCGAAAGGCGGAAAAGTAACAGGAAGTGTCACATCCAAAACAAGCTTTCTGATTAATAATGACACTGCTTCGTCATCTTCCAAAAATAAGAAGGCGAAGGAGCTGGGAATTGAGATATTGTCGGAACAGGATTTCCTGGACCGATTTATAGATAACTAAAGACAGCAGAACCGCGAATAATACCCGGACGGATGAGCGGTGAAGCGGAACTTAAAAAGGAGAGTGTTATGATGGATTCAGAATTTTTAATGCAGTTGTGGACAAAAGCGCTGGGGGCAGGCATGTCCCTGATTTGGACACTGATTTGTTTGTTTGTCGGGATCAAGGTCATCGGCATCCTGCGGAAAATCTTAAGGAGCGCCCTGGAAAAATCCAGCATTGATACGGGCGTTGTGCAGTTTTTGGACTCATTTTTGAAGATTGCCTCTTATGCGGTGCTGATCTTGGTGATTATGGCCAGGTTCGGTATTCAGACGACTTCTTTTATCGCGCTGCTGGGTTCTGCCAGCGTGGCGATCGGGCTTTCTTTGCAGGGGAGCCTCGCGAATTTCGCCGGCGGTATCCTGATTCTGGTTTTAAAGCCGTTTGTTGTGGGAGATTATATCATTGCCTGTGGCTGTGAGGGGACAGTAAAGACGATTTCTTTATTTTCCACCACGCTGCACACAGTAGATAACCGAAGCGTGACGATTCCCAACGGTGCGTTGGCAAACAGCAACATTATCGATAATTCTGCCAATGAGAACCGCAGAGTGGATATGAGCGTCAGCGTGGCCTATGACACAGATTTGAGTCATGCGCGCCATGTGATCGAGTCCATCCTGGATGCGGATGAAAAAGTGTTGAAAGATCCTGCGTATGTGGTTGCAGTGGATGAACTGGGAGACAGCGGTATTACGCTTCTGGTACGCCCATGGGTGAAAAACGAGGATTATTGGGAAGTTAAATGGCGGGTATTGGAACAGATCTATAACAAATTGAATGAAGAAAGCATTGATATTCCTTTCCCGCAGATGACGATACATATGGCAGAAAAGAGGTAAATTTGTGGCAGAACTTACACCAATGATGCAGCAGTATATGAAAACCAAAGAGGGATATAAGGATTGCATACTGTTCTATCGTCTCGGCGATTTTTATGAGATGTTTTTTGATGACGCAAAGATTGTGTCAAAGGAACTTGAGCTGACGCTTACCGGAAAGAATTGCGGACTTGAAGAGAGGGCCCCCATGTGCGGGGTTCCTTTTCATGCGGTGGAAGGATATTTAAGCCGTCTGGTATCCAAAGGCTATAAAGTGGCCATCTGTGAACAGATGGAAGATCCTGCCACAGCAAAAGGCCTGGTTAAAAGGGATGTGATCCGCGTGGTAACTCCGGGAACGAATCTGGATGCCCATTCTTTGGACGAATCCCGGAATAACTATATTATGAGTATTGTCTATATCAGCGACCGGTTCGGCCTTTCCTTTGCGGATGTGTCAACCGGTGATTATTTTCTTACTGAGGTGGATGCACCCAGGAAACTGACGGATGAGATGTGTAAATTTTCTCCCCGAGAGGTGATCTGTAATGAAGCACTTTTTATGAGCGGCGTAGATATGGATGAACTGAAAGAACGCATGGATTTTTCCCTGTTTTCTCTGGATAACTGGTATTTTGACGACGAGTTGGCAAAAA
>CAJUMT010000087.1 GCA_910587495.1 uncultured Lachnospiraceae bacterium
ATGGGCGGTATGTTTTCTGGTTGTGAAAACCTGACAAATTTAGATGTCAGTCATTTTGATACAAGTAATGTAATAGATATGGGCGGTATGTTTTATAGTTGCAAAAGCCTGATGAATTTGGATGTCAGTCAATTTAACACGAATAAAGTGACAGATATGGGAAACATGTTTAGCTGGTGTAATGGTCTGACAAATCTGGATGTGAGCAAATTTGATACAAGCAAAGTAAGATCTATGTCGGGTATGTTCTTTGACTGTTATAATTTGGCAAATCTGGATGTGAGTAAATTTGATACTGGCAATGTGAGAAATATGAGTGATATGTTTTTCTCTTGTAGGAGTTTAATAAATTTGGATGTCAGCCATTTTGATACGAGTAAAGTAACACAAACATATAGAATGTTTTTGGGTTGTGAAAATTTAGTAAATTTGGATGTCAGTCATTTTGATATGAGTAATGTAACAGATATGAATGCCATGTTTGAAGATTGCAGTAGCCTGACAAATTTGGACGTCAGTCATTTTGACACGAGTAAGGTAGTAGGTGAATTTTCTTTCGACACAGGAATGTCAAATATGTTTAATGGTTGCAGTAGCCTGACGAATTTGGATGTCAGCAATTTTGATACAAGTAATGTGACAAATATGGAGAGCATGTTTGCTGGCTGCGAAAACTTGACAAATTTAGATGTTAGTCATTTTGTTACGAGTAACGTGAAAAATATGAGGAATATGTTTCACTTTTGTAATGCTCTAAAAAATCTGGATGTTAGTCATTTTGATACAAGAAATGTAACAAATATGAGTGGTATGTTTTTTGATTGTGAAAGTCTGACAAATTTGGATGTCGGTCAATTTAACACAAGTAATGCAACAGATATGAGCTTCATGTTTGGTAATTGTGTTAGTCTGACAAATTTGGATGTCAGTAAATTTGATACAAGAAATGTAATAGATATGTATGGTATGTTTGGTAATAGTAGTTTGACCGAGTTGGATTTGAGTAGTTTTGATGTAAGTAAAGTTGTTAAGAATACATTGTTTGATGAATGCGATATGATTTCCGATTGTAGTAATTTAAGTATAATCCACACCCCGTACAATCTTTCCATTTCTGTAAGCCTGCCCACAGAATCAGGCGACGTCTGGTATCGTTCCGACGGAACAACCGTTACAGAGTTACCGCAAAATCTAAGCTACAGTGTCGTACTGGGCAGAAATCATATTCCGGGGGAGAATCAGACAGAAGCCTCCCAAAAGCTCCGCGTAACCATGACGCGCAATAATGTCAAATATAATTTGCTGGAAGACAAACAGTTTTTCAGTAAAGCATCTTCCGAAAAAGTTTCTGTTTCTGTTTCGGCAGACTGGGGCGAAGCTTCTCCTGGCATGATAGCGTTAGTCCAGGATGGACGTACTGTTTTACAGGACAGTAAAGGCTCTTTCACCAATATAGAACCGTCAAAGTTATTTGAAGTGAATAAAAGCATTTATGTAGTTTTGACAGATGCGGATAATAAGGAAACGGCAAGACGAAAACTGTTGATGTCCATTACGCCCATATCAACGGATCGATTACAGCACGAGCCTTCTACGATTCGTTTGATAGTTTATCAAAATAAAAAGAAAAGCAAAACGATCAATGACGATTATGAAGTGGCTAAAAATGCGACAGTCATACTTGATAAAACATGTAAGTGGACAAATGACAAAGGTATTGTACAGATACCTTACATGTCTTCCGGTTCTGTTACCATAGAAAAAGAAAATTATATAACGCGGACCCTGACGGCGGAACAGCTTGCGGAATCCACATCTGTATATCTGCAGCAGAAGCCGGATGGGGCGCCTGTAGTTTTTGCTGTATGGATCGAGAATACTGACGTTTTGACACATACATGTGGATTGAATATGTTAGATAAGTCTCCCAGGACACTTACTGCGGAAGTAGATTGGGGTGACTCTTCCATGGGGAGTATTAAACTGGTTCAGGATGCCAGGTCAGTTGCATTTGAGGGAAATACATTAACGACTGTTATCAGCGATAAATTTGATACAAGTGAAAAACTTTATATAGTAGCTGTAGATGCGGAGGGAAAATCTACCAAAAAAGAACTGAAATTTGATAATGCCGTAAAACCAAAAGCAGTCAGGGATCTGGATGAAGCGGCATTTTCTGTCGGTGATGGAATTGATGTACAGCTTTCTGAAGATTTTAAACCCAAACTGTTTGCGGGAGAAAAACTGGGTGTGAATGTTGAATCAGCAACTCCGGTGACAGTTTCTGCGGAAAATGGGAAAATAAAGGTCTCGATTGGCGTAGACTTAATAAGCTACAGCTATTCTAATAAGAGCACTACAAATTCTGACACGAAAAATACGACGCATGTCATAAAAAGGGAAGTAAAAACATTCATTGATAAGCTGAAAGATACAGAAGCTTTTGACAAAGAGGGAACCATAAAAGATGACCAGGGTACAGCAAGCGCCGATACAAGTAAATGGGATTCCTGTTTGAAAAAACTTGAAAATATTAATCGGACGTATAGAAATGCAATAAAATGTCCACAGGGTAAATTCGGAGTCGATGCCGATTTTACTGTTCTTGGATTTGCAGAAGGATGTTATGATGAAAACGGAACCATTACATGGCTGGATGGCGGAGTTATTCTCAACCCCTCTGTTTCTGTAAAAAAAGACTTGCCTTTTTTAATGCCGTTCGTACCTGTTCCTGTTCCGATGTTTTTTGAAACTTCGTTTTCCGCGAAAGTTTTGGCTCAGTTGAATCTTATTTTCAATGAAACGGCAAAGAATTTTATGCCTGATGGAGAAATTTCAGGTACAATTGCAATATCCGGCGACCTGAATGTGGGGGTTAATCATATACTTTATGGCGGCGGAGGCCTGGAGGGTAAGCTAAAACCAGAGTGGAGAATATATATTGGCGCTGACGACCATTTTAAACTTACTGCGACATTAAACGCATATGTAAAAGGGGGGATTGTCTTTTTTGAAGGGAAACATCCATTTGATCCCATATATGATGAAATCTGGATTGATTATCCATCCGGGCGGACAGCTGCGTCTTCTTTGGAAAATGTCGGCACATCCGGTTTGTATGACGCTTCAAATTATGAATTGAAAGATCTGTCCTATCTTAATGGAAGTTCTGAATTTACGGAAGATTTATCCATAGACGGGGCATCTGACAGCGGCGGAACCAGTATAAAAACAAATATTTACAGGGAGTCTACACCGGAGTATGTGGTTTTTGACGATGGCAGACGTCTGGCAGTGTGGCTTGATTCCAAAGATGATAATGCAAACCATATCTGTCTTTATTATTCGTATTATGATGGAAGCGTATGGAGCGCGCCTGCGTTGATTCTGGATGATGGCACGACGGATTTGTGTCCGTCTATAATCAAAGTCGGCGATACGGTCTATGTGGCATGGCAGAATGCAACAAAGGCGTTTACGCTCACAGATGACTTGACGATTGACGATATAGCGCCAGATTTTGATATTTCTGTTGCCGTATTTAATAAAGACGATCATACGTTTACATCTGAAACTTTATCTTCTGATAATTTGGACATGCTTCCGTGTGTTTGCTCTGATAATGAGGGAAAAGTTTGTGTGGCATGGGTTAATAATGGCGAAAACGACTGGTTCGGCAATAATCAGAAAAACAGCATCCTGTACAGCGAATATGATGGCGGTTCGTGGTCTACGCCGACAGCTGCTTACGACAATCTGTATTCGGTCGGCAGTCTTTCTGTTGATTACAATGATGGACTGCATTTTGCCTACGCGCTCGATACAGACGGAAATATAAACACGACAGATGACCTTAGAGTTTATGAGGACGAAAAAAGAGTCAGCACAAGCGGCAAAGCAGAGAGCAGTCCTATGTATTTTAACCATGAACTTTACTGGTATACACAAAACAATATTGTTAATAAAAAAATGGAAGCCAAAGCTGGCAATATTTTGTCTGACCGTTACCGGCTGGTTGAACTGGACGGGACGCTTGCCGCTGTATATCCGCAGTCAAAAGGGCTGTGTTCAGCGCTTGTAGCATCCTGTTTCAATCCTGATACTGAATCCTGGGGGGATGCAAGGGCTTTGACAGACGACGGCAGTTTTATTGGTGCTTTTTCTGCTTCTGCAGCTCCTGACGGCACATTGGAATTGCTGATGAACCGTACAGAAGTTGTCGGAGAAATGACAGACGAGGAGCCGTATGGCACGGCCAGTCTGGTTCTCTTTGCTGACAGTCCATATTGTGATTTGAGCCTTGGCGAGCCTTTGTTCGATGAAAGTACATTTTGTGTAAATGAACCTATGTTCTTTACGTTTGATCTGACTAATAACGGCACACAGACGATTCGATCTGCCGCAATTGATATCATTGAGAATGGTGCGGTTATTTCTACGACAAATATCTATGATACGCTGGTGCCTGGAGACACCATTGAAGCTTCGGCGTCTTTTAATGTTTCAAAAGCAGTTGACATACAGAATATCGAGATTGTCGCAAAGCCAAACGATATGACGGATATTGATTTGTCCAATAATACGCAGAAGGTGATTCTTGGATACGAAGATGTCAGTGTGGAAAATGTTACATATGGCATGGGAGAAAATGAAGAGATTATTATTTCCGCAGACATTGTTAATCACGGATATGTAGGAAAAAGCGGGATAGAAGTGGCGCTTGTAGAGGGCAGTTTAGATGGAACGGTAATTGATACAAAAAGAATTGATTCCATCGGTTCTATGGATTTAGATACGGTTTCATTTACTGTTGAAGCAAAAAAATTTGGTATATATTATGTTGTAATCACAAAAGGGGATGATAAATATATTGCGAATAACAGTGATTTTCTTATTGTCAGTGATAAAGAGCTGCCAGAAGAAGAATATGTCAGTGTGCCTGCAGCAAGTATAGATTCAGGCACAAGGGTTCTGAAAGGTACGAAGGTCAGTCTGATGTGCGATACGCCGGACGCCAGGATTTACTATACGCTGGATGGGACAGATCCGACGACAGACAGCAATCTTTATGGTGAAGCCATCATGATTGAAAAAGATGTAACAATAAAAGTGTTTGCTGTCAAAGAGGGATACATAGACAGCGATATTGTTTCGTTTGTATACACGGTTTTAGATGATGCAGAGGATTCGGAAGATGTGCTGCCGGGTGATATTCCTTCTGATGGTAAAATTCCTCAAGGACTTTGGATTGCGGGTATTGATGAAAGTTACCCTTATACTGGAAAAGCTATAAAACCGGCAGTGCGCGTCTATGATAGTGATAAGAGACTGAAAGCAGGACGGGACTATGGCATCAGTTATAAAAATAATACCAAAGCCAATAATGCGTCCAATGCCAGGACGGCACCTGCGGTGGTCGTAAAGGGAAAAGGGAACTATAAAGGGACAGAAACGGCTGTATTCAAAATATCAGCGGCGGATCTGGGCAGTGTGACAGCAGAAGACCTGACATTGGCTTATAATGATAAGGTTCAGAAAAAAGTTCCAAAGGTAACCTATAATGGAAAGAAACTGTCAAATAATAAAGACTTTACAGTGACTTATCCTGACAAAGGCGCAGACGCCTATAAAGCGGAAGGAAGCTATAACGTCGTCCTGACCGGAAAAGGCAATTTTACCGGAACACTTACCCTGAAGCTTGACATTACAAATAAGACATTGATCAGCAAAGCGAAAGTAGCGAAGATACCAAACCAGCCTTATGATGGAAAAGAAAAAACACCGGCGCTTACAGTTACCATGAAAGAGACGCCGCTGACGGAAGGGACAGATTATACAGTCAGATATGAGAACAATACAGAAGCCGGAACGGCGCGGGTTGTTCTGACCGGAATCGGGGAACATTATGCCGGAACGAAGAAAGTGACTTTCAAGATTACGGGCACGCCTCTGAAAGGCGCGGTGGTAACCGGCATGGAAGGTAAGACATATACTTACGACGGTGCGGAGCATAGGCCGGATCCTACGGTTACTTTAGACGGGAAATTACTGACAGAAGGAACGGACTATAAAGTCTCCTATTCCAATAATGTAAATGCAGGAAAAGCGACGGTCGTCGTGCAGGGGATCCATGCCTATACCGGAACGATCAAAAAGACTTTCAGGATATCGGCGTATGATTTAAACGATCAGGAGATACGGATAGAAGGCCCGGAGCAGAAGGTGAAGTATGTCAAAGGCGGGAGCAAGCCGGAGATAAAACTGACTTTCGCAGACCGGAAGCTTATGGAAGGAAAAGATTATAAAGTATCCTATCAGAACAATAAAGCCGTCACTGCGTCCGGCACTGTGAAGCGGCCAAAGCTTATCATTAAAGGAAAGGGGAATTTCCGGGGAACTTTATCAAAGGAATTTAACATTATAAGCAAGGCGTTGCACGATGAGGAATCTCCTGTAACATTGTCCGTGGCGGATATAGCTTTTGTGGATAAAGCCGGAAAATACATTAGTAAGCCTGTGCTGACGGATGCGGACGGAAAGAAGCTCATTGCAGGAAAAGACTATGAGAGCGCGGTAACATATACGCTGGAAAACGGCAAAGTACTGACGGACGAAGATACCGTGGATGCAGGCGTAAACATCCGGGTGAAAGTAGTAGGGAAAGGCGCTTATTATGGGGAGCTGGAAACCGTTTACCGGGTGACGAAAAGCGATTTCAATCAGGCAAAAATCAGGATTCCGGCGCAGGCCTATACAGGCAAAGAGGTTACTTTGAGCGAAAAAGATATTACCGTAAAGATTGCCAACAGCACTTTAACGCCTGGGACTGATTATGAAATCGTGAAAGGAAGTTATAAAAATAATGTAAAGAAAGGAACGGCCACTGTAAAGGTAGTTGGGAAGGGAAATTATGGCGGAACAAAAACAATAAAATTTAAAATTGTGTCGAAGAAATTTGTGTGGTTCTGGCGGCTGTTTTAAATCGTCAAATAACAGCTTTACACATTTTAATCATTCCATTATAATATAGGAATAAGTATCAACTATAGAACAGGTAAGTGAAAAGGTGGTGAAAAGATGACTGAAAAAGAAATGCTGAAGATGACTATTGAAGAGTTTGACAGGCTGCAGGATTATATGCAGTCTTGTGAAGAAGATTCAGAGGTATATAAAAAGATGAAGCGGCGTTATACAGCACTGAAGGTCATTCTCACGGCTTCCGGCATCAATCTTACTGAAATAGACTATATTAAGGCGTAGAGAAAAAATTTGCCATTATGAATCCCCCGGATACAACCCGGGGGATTTCTTGCTTGGTGCATATGGGTTTACTGCGAGGACAGCATGCGCACCATGCATGTTTTTTTGTGGCATGCAATCCCATATTTCAGGATAGTGTTCATGCCGTCATCCAGCAGCCGTTCCGCATAATTTTTATCTTCGATTTGCGCAAGCGCTTCCATGCAGGCAGGTTCTAAATTCCTGCTTTCTGCATACTTTATTTCGATGACCATGCCAAGGGAGGCTCTGCGCATTTTGATCAGGATATCGCTGTAGCCGTTTCCGGATACTGCGTTGGAGGCGATGACCCAGTCCCCGCGGTGGCTGAGAAGCCCTAAAAGAATACCATGATAAAAATTTTCCTTTTTGTCTTTGCGCACGGCAGTATCCTGGATGCTGATGGTGCTTCTTAAATAATCTGTGAACATCTGCTCGATTCTGGCAGCGTCCCCCTGGCAGAATGCCTCGCAGAAAGCGTCCAGCGTGGGGGCGTCTTTCCTTGCTTCCTCCTGGAACCAGGACAAGATCTGTTCTGTAAAGATCAGGCGGATTTCCCGGTTGGGGATGACAAGTTCATAAGTATGCAGGTTGATTTCTCTTCGTTTTGTCAGATAGCCTGTGGTGAAAAGGACGCTCCACAGGTTGTCGATATTGTCGTACAGCTCCCGGTAAGTTAGTTCCTGTCTGATTTTCTTTATGACAGGTATGCCGTTCACCAGCTGCTCCAGATCGTCCATGGTCTGGTCGGATGCTTTCTGCATCAACGAGCGCAGAATAGCGTTGCCGCTGGAATTGATCCAGTAAGCTTCCGGCCTGGCGTTCGGTTCCTTGCGCAGCTGCCCTACATAATTGATCACATCCCATGGGCAGTATACATCCGCATTTCCGAAACGGTAACCGTCGTACCATTCCTGTATAAGCGCGTGCTTATCTTCCAGGCCGTAATATTTAAGCATGGCTTTCACTTCTTTGTCGGAAAAACCGAAGTATTCGCCGAACCAGGTATTGGTAATGGACAGGACTCTGAAATTATTAAGCCCGGTAAAGATACTTTCTCTCGCGATGCGCAGGCATCCGGTCAGTACAGCGAAATAAAGGGATTCATTGGTTTTTAAGGCCTGACCGAACATGTTGCGGATCAGAAGGATCATTTGGTCATAGTATCCATACTGCTGGGCTTTATCTAAGGGGACGTCGTATTCGTCAATAAGGATGATAGCTTTCTGGCCATAGTGTTTATAGAGAAACTGTGATAAAAGAAAGAGACTTTTTTTAACGTATTCTTCCAAACTGCAAAGATCTTGTTCCTGACCATAAAAATTTTTGGTTAGATATTTGTAATCTTCTTTTTCCTGATCGGATAGGTGTTGGCTTTCCAAAAGAACAGGAAAGCTGCGGAATTGATCTACGATAACAGACCGCAGCATAGCCAGCGCCCCTTCATAGTTCTCCGCTTCCACGCCTTTTAGCGTAATGGAGATGACCGGGAATTTCCCCATATATTTTTCGCACAGCTCTTTTTCTTCTGCGATGGCAAGCCCGTCAAAAAGCTCCGGGCGGCAGTCGTAAGAAAAGAAATATTTAAGCATGCTCATATTCAGGGATTTTCCGAACCGTCTTGGCCTGGTAAAGAAATTTACCAGACCCCAGTCATGTAAAAGTTCTGTAATCATCCCTGTCTTATCTACATAGTAGAACCCTTCTGTGCGGATTGTTTCAAAATTTTCAATGCCGATGGGCAGTTTTACAGTAGACTTCAAGCTTCCCGCCTCCCTTCTTTAATGATACCCGACAGCGCTTCCTTACGCCTGTCCTGCCATATAGTTGATAAACTGCTGGGCGGTCCGTCCGGAGATGCCTCCGTGGCTTAACTCCCACTGGTTGGCTTTGGCACACAGTTCTTCGTCCGTGCAGGTGATGGACGGATAGCGTTTGCGCAGTTCTTTTACGATGGTAAAATATTCCTTCTGGGACGGCTTTCCGAAATAGATGGTCACGCCGAACCGGGCGACTAAGGACAGCTTTTCCTGCATGGTATCCGAACGGTGCATGCCGTTGTCCGTCTCCATGTCGTCCCGGTCGTTCCATGTCTCTTTGATCAGATGGCGGCGGTTGGAGGTGGCATAGATCAGTACATTGTCCGGTTTGGTTTCCATGCCGCCTTCTATGACTGCCTTTAAATATTTATATTCGATCTCAAACTCTTCAAAAGACAGGTCGTCCATATAGATGATAAAGCGGTAATTCCGGTTTTTGACCTGGGCGATGATAGCGGATAAATCCTGAAACTGATGTTTGTAGATCTCGATCATGCGAAGCCCCTGATCGTAATACTCGTTTAACAGCGCTTTGATGCTGGTGGACTTGCCCGTGCCCGCGTCTCCGCAGAGCAGTACGTTATTGCAGGGGAGGCCTTTTAGGAACGCTTCCGTGTTTTCGATCAGTTTCTTCTTCTGGATTTCATATCCGATTAAATCTTTTAAAAGTACCTGTTCTGTGTTGTTGATCGGGAGAAATTCCACGCCGTCCGTGACAGGACGGATGCGGAAGGCCCGGTTTAAGCCGAACATCCCTACTCCGTAGGCAGCGTAAAAGTCTGTGACGATACGGAAAATATCCTCTTCATCTTTGGCTTTTTCGATCTGCTCACTGACCGCCTGGACCTTTTCGCTAACATTTTTATTATAAACCCGCTCTTTTTTTGGAATGGCCCTATAATTACAGATGGTTGAAAAACAGTCGATGCCCAGTTCTTTTTCAATGGGAGCAAAGTCAAAATCAAACAGTTTTTTAAAGATGGCAAAATCCTCTTTGGCAAAATGATTGACGGTTCCGTCGTTGGCGCCTACCTTTTCGCTGGTCATACTGAAAGAATTTTCGTTGGTCAACAGGATAAAGGCCAGATAATTGTGCCAGAGATTTTTGTCAAAGCCGTATTGGGTGGACAGATCCAGGATGGCTTTCATCTGTTCATAGATTCTCGTGGTCAGCTCTGCGTGGCTTCCTCTTTTTAAATCAAAATCTTCAAAAATACCGGCCAGTTTAAGGAGGATGCTGTCTTCTCCCAGATCCCGGTACAGGATTAATTTTGCAACGTCTCTGTACATATTGTTTCCTTTCTATCTTGTCTTGTGTATAGCGCGTATATTATTTTAAGAAAATAAAATATAAAAGTACCAGGACACCGAGTACGATCCGGTAATATCCAAAAGGTTTGAAATCATTTTTCTTGATGTATTCCATTAAAAATTTGATCGCCAGGATGGACACTGCAAAAGCGACCGCCATACCAAGAATTAGAAGTCCCATCTCAGCCAATGTAAAGTCAAAGCCGAATTTAACGAGTTTTAACAAACTTGCGCCGAACATGACCGGGATGCCTAAGAAAAAACTGAACTCCGCGGCCACGTTTCTGGATACGCCTAACAATATGGCGCCCAGGATAGTGGCGCCTGAGCGGGAGGTTCCGGGAATCAGGGCCAACACCTGGAAGACGCCGATATAAAGGGCCAGGCCATAGGTAATATCTTCAAGAGATTTGACCCGGGGATGCTTTTTTTTGTTGTAATTTTCCACCAGTATAAATAATACGCCGTAAGCGATCAGGGTGACGGCTACTGTCTGGTAGTTGTAGAATAGTTCATCCAGCACATCGTCAAAAGGAATGCCGATGACGGCGGCGGGAAGTATGGCTGCCAATACTTTAAACCACATGGACCAGGTATCTTTTTTGATCCATCCCTTTTCAGGCGAGCAAAAAGGCCACAGTTTTTGGAAATACAATACGACCACGGCCAGGATTGCTCCTAACTGGATCACTACCCGGAACATTTCCAGGAAATCTTCCGATACGTTCAGATGTATAAATTCCTCCACAAGGATCATGTGGCCTGTGCTGGATATGGGAAGCCATTCGGTGATGCCTTCTACAATACCCAGAATAATGACTTTTAAAATCTCCGGCATTTCTCAATACTCCTTATCAATATATTATAGTTTATTGTAATCATCAGACTTGTAAAAGTCAATGTACGAAAACAATGTATTAACAAAAACGGCAAAGTATGCTATGATAACCCCAAATCATCAATTGCAATTACAGATTTGAGGGAGAGAGTTTATGAAACAGCAATTAATGGACAAATTTATGGAAATCTACGGGGAAGGTGACGGTGTAAATGTCTATTTTGCCCCTGGCCGCGTGAATCTGATCGGAGAACATACGGATTATAACGGCGGCCATGTATTTCCCTGCGCCATTACCATAGGAACCTATGCGGCGGCGCGGAAAAGAACAGACGATTGTGTTCGCTGCTATTCTCTGAATTATCCGGAGAAAGGGATTCTGAAAGCTTCTCTTGGCAATCTGGCGTACCGCAGAGAAGACGAATGGGGGAATTATCCCAAAGGTGTTATAAGTACTTTTATGCAGAAGGGATGCAGGATTCCCTGCGGGCTGGATCTTTTGTATTATGGAGATATACCCAAAGGGCTTGGGTTTGCTTCATCTGCTTCCATGGAGATTGTCACGGGCTTGATCCTGAAGGATATGATGGGGTTTACAGATCTTAACATGGTGGACGTCGCCCTTTTTGGGCAGCTTGCGGATAATGAATATATGGGGACGGGCAGCGGGATTCTGGATTTGTTTACCATCTCCATGGGGAAAAAAGATCATGCCATATTCCTGGATACAAGTAATCTTTCATATATATATACACCTCTTAACCTTCCACATGAAAAAATTATCATAACGAACAGCGGCAAACCGCGTCTGGCAGTGCATGAGCGGCATCAGGAAAGACGTTCCCAGTGTGAAGAAGCTTTAAAAGAACTGCAGACGGTCGTTTCCATAAGGGATTTGTGCGAACTGACCGCGGAGGCTTTTGAACAGGTACAAGAGGTGATTAGGAATCCGGTCCTGGTCCGCAGAGTCCGCCATGTGGTGACTGAAAACCAGAGAACTGCTGAAGCGGCGAAAGTGTTGGTAAGAGGGGATTTGCAGCGTTTTGGGAAACTGATGAACGCGTCCCATTTGTCGCTGAAAGAAGACTATGAAGTATCCTGCCGGGAGTTGGATATACTGGTAGAAGAGGCCTGGAAAGTGAACGGCGTGTTGGGTTCCAGGATGATGGGAGCCGGTTTCGGAGGATGTACAGTCAGTATTGTGTATAACAGTGCGGTTAGTGAATTTATCCAAAAAGTAGGTGAAAGCTACGAAAAACGGACGGGAATCCGGGCGGAGTTTTATGTGGTAGAGACCGGAGACGGAGCAAAAATACTGTAAAATCTTAAGAAATCTTAATTGTGCGGTCAAACCCTCGCAAGAAAGAGAAAGTCATGTTACACTTGGAAAAATAGAGCGTTATTTGACTTATGGAGGGCAAAATGCAGGAAAAACAGAGAATACTGGTTGCAGATGACGAGCAGGAGATCAGGGAAGTACTCCGGATGATGCTCGGAAGCGAAGGGTATGAGATTCTGGAAGCAGGAAACGCAAAAGAAGCGGTGGAACAGGCAGAGATGGTGGATCTTGTGATCCTGGATATTATGATGCCCGGTGAGTCGGGCATACAGGCCTGTACCTGGATCAGGGAAAAGACCAATGTCCCGATCCTTTTTCTGACGGCAAAGTCCGGCGAACATGATAAAGTACTGGGATTTTCCGCGGGCGGAGACGACTATCTGGTAAAGCCTTTTTCTTATATGGAGCTTTTATCCAGAGTAAAAGCGTTGATCAGAAGATACAGAGTCTAT
>CAJUMT010000088.1 GCA_910587495.1 uncultured Lachnospiraceae bacterium
TAGATATCACAACCTGTATCAAAAGTAAAGTGACCGAATGGATGAACTCTCAGGCAGCATTTATACAGGCTTTGTTTGAAAATATCTGCTGGGAAAGTTGAGTTATAACTTAAACACAAAACGGATTAACGGGGGATATAATGGAACAACACAAGTTCCAGTCATCTTCGTTATTGAAACACTTGCAAAAAGAATATAAAGAAACAGCCTGTTACTTGCTTTGTAACAGGTTTTTTTCTACCATAAAACGTGGAGGTGATTCTATGACTGAATTAGAAAAATGTATGGCAGGAGAAAATTATAACTGCCATGATAAAATCTTTCTGGATTTTAAAAGCCATGCGAGAAAATTATTGCAGGAATACAATGCCCTTGCATATGAACAGAAAGCAGAAAAAATAAATATCTTAAAACAGTTGTTCGGAAAAATTGGCACAAATGTATCTGTCGGACTTCCATTTATCTGCGATTATGGAAGAAATATCTATATGGGGAGCAATGTTTCTGTGAATATGAATTGTACATTCGTAGATTGCAACAAAATAACGATTGGTGATAATGTGCTGATTGCTTCAAATGTACAGCTCTATACAGCAACGCACCCTGTTGAACTGTCCGAACGGCTTACACCAAACTGGAATATGGACACAGGACAATATTTCTGCCGTACCTATGCATTGCCAATAAAAATTGGAAATGGCTGTTAGTTAGGGGGAGGTGTTATCGTCCTTCCGGGTGTAACAATAGGTGACGGTTCTGTCATAGGGGCTGGAAGCGTTGTCACAAAAGATATACCGAAAAATTCATTGGCAGTAGGCAACCCCTGTCATGTAATACGGAAGATTAACGAAGAAAATATGTAATGTTTAAAATAGTTGCTTTTGATATGGACGGAACAATAGCCGATACCATTCCAATGTGTGGAAAAATCAATCTTAACGGTCAAGGGGCGACAGCCTAAAATGCTATCGCCTCTTTCATTTATAGAAGTAACTGTAAATCATACACCGCTCTAAAACATCAATACATCAATCGACTCATCTTCCGATATAACTACAACCAGGCAGTTATTTTCCAACTTATGTTGTGTATCCACATACGCTAATCCTGAATTATATCTCGCCCCTCTGCCTCTTTGGGAATTTTCCGATGCATTTCCATCTAAAATAGCTCCCAGTGCATAACATATTCCGTCAAAACCAATTATTAAAGCGCCGTCAATAGATGCCAGCTGCACAAGACGCTTGATTTCGTTTTGTATGTAAATTGGCTCCACTTCCAATGCCCGTCCGCATTTTCCTAAGCGTTCAGCCTCTTTTTCCGCCTCTTCATGAAATACCAGCATTGTCCCATGGTGTTGTTTACTTGCTTCCTTTATAATAGAAACAATCAATTCTTTTTGCTGAGGCGTAAGAAAATGCACCTTATCAACCTTTTCAGTTATACTGTCATTTTGCTCACCCTTCCCTAAAAAATGATAACTTACGCCATCATAAAAAATCCGCTCTTGTTGAAAACTTATTTCAAATCCCCTATCACCCCGGAAGAAAACTTTGGCATCATAGTCTTTCAAATCAGCACTTGCCAGCCCATATACCTTCCACTTCGTCTCTATATTAGCATCCAGATCGACAGGAAAATCTCTAAAAAATCCAGCAATCACTAACGGCATATCTTCATCGGACATTTCCAGATATTTTCTGACCTCTCTGGCGTTTTTCCAATTCAATGCACAGGCCTCTTTAAACTTTATCCTGCATCCATTTTCTAAACCTGCAATATTCGTATCATCCGGATTTGGCCTGAAATTCATCGCTTCCTGCGAGAACCAGTCCAAATCATAATGTACAGTATTTATTACCTTATAAAAAACGAATGTTCCGTGATTTTCCTGACGCTCGTATTTCGCATTTGCGACAGTTAAAAAAGTACGCGAATCCGGAAATTCCAGTTGGCGCATAATATAATTAAACACATTCTCGTCAGAAGAAACTAATGGTTTTAATTCGGTCAAATTACTCTCGAAAGTCGATAAAGGGTTTACAGATACCACCTCTGCCATAATCAATCCCGCAAGAACAGGAAACCTTTGATAAAATTTACCTTCCATGAGCGCTTCTTTTACCGCAGATATATCTGGCATTGATTTGTCCATATAAAACATAAGCAGTTTTAAAGCACTCGGATTCTCATCACGCTTTAAAAATACAGGAAGCAGCACTCCCGCAACATCCGCATTTAAAAGATTTATAACTTTCTGCTTCATATCTGCATCAAAAAGTATTTTAGAAAATGTATATACTTTGGTGTACTTCACTACATTTATTATTTCTCTGATCTGAGAGATGTCAGGGCCATGTTGTACACCATATGTATGATTCGTATTCCCTACTTTTCGAACTGATTCAGAAATAATTTTTCCACCGGATTCAAAACAAACATTCAATTCTAAAAAACAAAAGTTATCCGTTGTTATGCCTTTAAAATATCGCTCTAAATACTTATATTTCATAACACACATTTCATTTTTCCGCAAATATCGCTCATATAATGTTTCTATGATTTTCATAATCACATTCCCCCGATTCAACGCAGCAATTGAAATCCCATAATAGCTGCCCCCAGCACAACCAACACTATACCGGTAGCACGATTCAGTGTTTTAGGCTGCGCCTTGTTGGCAAACACAGCTGCAATACGCGCCCATATAAGAGTAAAAAATACGCACAACATCCACACCAACACATTCGGCGTACCGCCGATCACAAAGTGTGATAATGCCCCGGTCAGCGCTGTAAAAGTCATTATAAACACACTGGTTCCAACCGCAGTTTTCAACTCGTAACCCAGTACACTTGTCAAGATCAGAAGCATCATCATGCCGCCGCCGGCACCGATAAAGCCGCAAATAAACCCAATTACCATACCGCAGAACAATGACTGTACTGCGCGTTTCCTTGCGGAAATACTTTCCATAGATTCTTTCGTCGTCATAACCGGACGTACAATGAACTTAATACCCAGCAGAAATGTCATAAAGACCGAAAAACCGCCCATAGTCGCAGCGGGCACAAGACTTGCCACATAGCTGCCTGCCACCGTGAAAGCCAGCACGCTCCCCATCATAATCAGGCCGTTTTTTATATCCAGATTTTTATTTTTATGATAAGTATAAGCGGAAACCGCACTTGCCAATACATCCGAGGACAGCGCAATGCCCACTGCCATATAAGGCTCAATATGCAAAAATGTAATCAGCATTGGACTGATAACCGCCGCGGCGCTCATGCCGGCAAATCCGGTGCCAAGTCCTGCTCCCATACCCGCAAAAAATGTTACCAAAATTATGAATATGGTTTTCATATGCTATTTTGCTCCTTTCAGAATGGCGTCTAAATTTTCTTCGATGATATTCATTGTCGCGAAAAATGCCTTACGCATTTCATCATCCGTATTATAAAACAGTTTCTCAAAAAAATTGTTCTGGAGTTGTTTTCCCTGCGCGATTATAAACTGTGCCTTATCCGTACAAAACAGTTCTGTCTTGCGACGGTCTCCTTTCACAGGCCGGCGCACCAGATATCCATTCTGCACCAGCCGTTCTACATAGACAGAGACCAGATTTGCTTTTATGTGACGAATTTCAACAATATCACTTGCTGTTTTGCAGGCGGGATTGTTTCCAAGAAACATCAGGATATCAAATGCCGTCTGAGGCAAGTCCAGCTCCTGGCAAAGCGGTTTACACACTACATTATATGCCATAGCGACCTTTCTGGAAAACTCTATGCTTGGATTCATGCCTTTCCTCCAATTTATTCAATTTTAGATTATTCATTTTTGAAGTATTTTAGCATATGAATTATACTGTGTCAATCGGAAGTTTTCAGTATTTCCTGCTCATCCATAGTTCCCCGCCTTAATAACCGTACCTCTTCCTATATTTCAGAAACATAAAAACGGACAATGCAAGCGCCATCAGTTCCGTCGCAGGCGTTGCCAGCCAGATTCCGTTCACGCCCAGAATAAGCGGAAGCACGATCATCGTAATCAGCATAAACACAAATGATCTTGAAAATGCCAGGATGGCCGAGATCACTCCATTAGACAATGCGGTAAACATTCCGCTGGCAAAAATATTAAAACCGATAAACAAAAGCGCAATCGTACAGATCCTGTTCCCAGTCACTGCCAGATCATACACCGGGTTGTCCGGGCGGGCAAAAACGGACACCAGCGGCTTAGTCAGCAGGAAGGATGCCGCAACGGTCATTATGGAAATCTCCGCGATTACCCTCATGCTGACTGCAACCAGCTTTTTCAGTTTTTCGTGGTTCTGTTCCCCATAATAATAGCTGAGCATCGGCGCCACGCCATAGGAATATCCTGTATACAGAGAACTTGCAAACATCAGCACATACATGATAATGGTAACCGCGGCAACCCCGTCCTCGCCCACATAATGCAGCATCGTCCAGTTAAACATTATCGTGATGATTCCGGTAACGAGCGCAGTCGCCATCTCCGAGCATCCATTTGCAGACGCATTCGCAAGAACCTTAAACCGGAATGCCGGTTTCCTGAAATGCAGAAGGCTCTTTTTCTGACTGAACACAAACAGCCCCACAACCGCCGTCACAGAATAACCAAGCCCCGTCGCAATCGCAGCGCCGCTGATCCCCATGCCAAATCCTGCGATAAACACATAATCAAGCACCATGTTCAGGACGCCGCCCGTCACGGAACAAATAAGGGAAAGGGTCGCCTTTTCACTGGCAATCATGTAAAGCGTGAAATTATTCATCAACAGGATAGGCACAGTAAATACCAGATACCGGCTTAAATATTCCACACAATACCCTTCTACATCTGCGGAGAGATTCATGCCGGCAAAAATATGATCCATTGCCAGATATCCCACTGTACACATAACAATTCCTACAATGACATTCACCAGAATCAGAAATGTGAAATCCTCTTTCGCTTCCTCGCACTTGTGTTCCCCCATCTTTTTCATGATGACTGCGCTGCCCCCGGTGGCAAGCATGGTGGAAATTGCCGTAACAAGCTGGATGATTGGCGCCGTCAGATTGATAGCAGAAAGCGCATTCGTTCCAATCAGGTTCGACACAAACAGCCCGTCAACCATGGTGTAAAAAGACATAAATACTGTCATTGCAATGGTCGGCACAGCAAATTTCAAGATATTCTTCAGTGTCACAGGCTTTTCATATACATTTGAGTTTTCCATAAAAATTTTCCTCCATTCTCCTTGTACTTATTCCCTGTGTATGATATCATATGCCGTACAGTAACTGTTCGGTCAATACAAAGTCCAAAATTTATGAGGTGACTATGAATACCAGAAAAGACAAACTTCTCACAATCGGCCAATTTGCCGCCATGCATGGCATTAATAAAAAAACCCTGATGTGGTATGATGAGATCGGCCTGTTCAAACCGGTCGTCATCAACCCTGAAAACGGATACCGCTGTTATAATTACCACCAAAGCCCTGTCCTTGAGACAATCCTGTTGCTGCGAGAACTGGATGTTTCCATCCATGAGATACAGGACTTCATGAAAAAACGATCCGCCGCCAGTTTAAAATGCCTTCTGGAAGAAAAGATCACAGCTCTTGACATGCAGATCACCCACCTGCAGGCAGTCCGGACAACTTTATGCTCTCATCGCCAGAATATGGACACTCTGCTGACCATGGACTTATCAGAAATCAGCATTGTTGAAAAAGAGAAACACTGCCTGGTCACCGTGGACATAGACCGGAATACTTCCTTTGAACAGGAAGTGGAACTGATCACTGCAGAGACTGAAAAATACCAGCTCGGCCGCCTTCATAAAGCCTCCTATGGATCTATGATCTCTGTTGCCGACCTGCTAAATGGTCGTTTTGACAATTATTCCAAACTTTTTATTGAGATCCCTTTTCTCCCATACCAGGCCGGTCTGCACATCATGCCCAGCGGAAAATACCTGCGGGCTTTTCATAAAGGGGAGTGGAACAGCATCCCGAAGCGGTATCAGGAAATCTTGGATTATGTAAAGGAACATAAGATGACGCTCCATGGATTTTCCTACGAAATGGGCATCAACGAAAATGTCATTGACCGGATCGAGGATTACATTGTAAAAATTGAAATCCCTGTCTCCGAATGAGCCTCAGACCCTGTATCCAGTCTTTTTCCAGAATCTGTTCCCCGTTGTAACTGCCGTTATTAAAATACAGCCTTGCGAAGCTTGCGTAATCCTTAAGTGACACACTCAATCCGCCCATTGCAAGCTCCGTCCCGTTGCTCAGCGTCCAATATGCGTCATGAACCGCACCAATCCGCTTCCAGAGCTTTTCTTCCATATATTCTGCAAGACCGCACCCAGTGGCATTTTTAATGACCTGTCCCAATATTTCCGTGTTAATGCTCAGATACCTGCGGTATGCGTAAGGCGCTTCCTGTATCCCATCATCATCTCCTTTAATTTTTTGTGTACTTTCATCTTAAACCATACAGTAACTGTCAGGTCAATAGATATTTTATAATCCAAACCTGGAATTATTTTCAATAAATTCTTTTTGCTCCGAGCCGTTAAAAAAGCGGCAATATGATCTTTGCGCAATACAGAAAATATGATATACTGAATTATATTATTTTCAGGGGGTATTTCTTAACTATGAAACAAGAAGGAAAAAACAAAGGGGCTTTGGCCCTGCTTCCGATCCTGGTATTTTTAGTCATCTACATAGGGATCGGTGTGTACTATGAGTATGTTCATCCGCAGGAGGGCGTACAAGGATTCTATGTTATGTCCGTGGTAGTCGCTTTTATGGCTGCCATCGCCGTCGCGCTGTTCCAGAACCGCTCGGTATCTTTTGATGAAAAGATGCGCATCTGCGCTTCGGGCATGGGCGACGACAACATCCTGATCATGATCTTTATCTTTTTGCTGGCAGGCGCTTTCAGCGGCGTGGCTTCCGCGTCCGGGTGCGCATCGGACACGGCAAACTTGCTTCTTAGTATCGTGCCCGGCAGGCTGACGGTTCTTGGCATCTTCCTGATCGCCTGTATCATATCCATGGCCATGGGGACATCCTGCGGGACGATCACCGTCATGGGTTCTCTGGCGCTTAGTATCTCCCAGTCTGCAGGACTGTCTCTTCCGCTGTGCTTCGGCGCACTGGTGGGAGGTTCCATGTTTGGGGACAACCTGTCTTTTATCTCGGATACCACCATCGCCGCTACCAAGACTCAGGGATGCCAGATGCGGGACAAGTTTAAGGAAAATCTTCTGATTGCCCTGCCCGCGGCGCTGATTACCTGTGTCATCCTGCTGATCATCGCATGGATGGGAAAACCGGCAGCCGTCAACGAATACACTTTTAACCTGGTGCGGGCTTTGCCTTATTTTGTCATACTGATCGCCGCCCTGGCAGGAATCAATGTGTTTATCGTTCTTGGATTTGGGCTTATCCTTTGTACCGGAATCGGACTTTCTACAGGGTCCATTGATATCCACAATGTATTTATCTCCATGGGAAGCGGCGTTTCCGGCATGTATGAGACCATCGTAGTCACCATACTGGCCACAGCCCTCTCGGCTCTGATTAAATACAACGGCGGTTTTGAGACGATTATCCATTTTATCAAGCAGCATTTTCATGGAAGTAAAGGCGGCCAGTTAGGCATTATCTTAATCTCCATGCTGATGGACGTCTCCACCGCCAATAATACGGTTGCCATCGTGGTTTCCGCTCCTATCGCTACGGATATCCGGAAGGAATACGGCATCACGCCTCAGAGAACGGCTTCTTTGATGGACATCTCTACCTGTATTGCCCAGGGCATTATTCCCTACGGCGCTCAGCTTCTGATCGCCGCCGGAATCGCCGGAATATCTTCCATCCAGATCATGCCTTATTTGTTTTATCCATATCTTCTGCTTGTATGTGTACTGGCGGCAACATTTAAGGGAAGTAAAAATTAAAACACCACTAATAAAGGGGCTGTTCACTAATTTTTTAGTGCGACAGCCCCTTCTATAAATACTCCCGCTCGACAACGGGGTGTAATAAAAATACATTCAGGAGGAATCACTATGAACCTATTGGAAACATTACAAAATAGGCGCAGCGTACGAAAGTACACCGAAGCACCCATCGCAAAAGAAACTTTAACCGCCGTTTTACAGGCAGGGCTTCTCTCCCCTTCCAGCCGGGGCAACCGCCCATGGGAACTGATCGTAGTGGAGGACAAAGAACTCCTTGCGAAAATGGCCGACTGCCGTGTGGGATCAGCCAGAATGCTGACCGGCGCCCAGGCTGCTGTCGTAGTCGTAGCCGATGAGACCGTTTCGGACGTATGGGTCGAAGACTGTTCCATCGTCATGTCCAACATGCATCTGATGGCGGACAGCCTCGGCCTTGGAAGCTGCTGGATCCAAGGGCGCCTGCGGAATGCGCCCCAGGGCGAACCGACGGAAGTTTATCTAAGAAATTTATTAGGCTTCCCGGAAAATTATCGCTTAGAAGCGGTACTTTCTCTTGGCATGCCGCAAAGCCATCCTGAAAAACAGGAACTGTCTTCCCTGCCTCTCTATAAAATCCACTGGGGCAAATTCTGACCGTTATTTTTTCAGAAAAAATTACAAGCCGGGACAGAATGCTTTACTTATAAGCTTCGGTTCCGGCAGGATATATTGTCAGCTGCTACTCAATTTTTTCACTTTGGCCTGCTTTTGAAAAAAAGAAACCCCATAACAGAGAATCTGCGTATAGCCATAAAGCCCCTCTGCATATTTGTTTGTTATGATTTGCCTGATTGCTTTCTCACAATCCTTATCCATATCAGATTCCTTTTTTGATTTTTTAGATTCTATGATGATTGCACGGCGATTCTTTTTATCTTTGAGCAGTATATCCGGCCTTCCTAATCCCTTTTCTTTATTTGATTCGACACTATAACCCTGCCCTGCAAAAATTCCGGCAAGAAACGCATGGTAATAATCCTCATGGTAGTCATGGTAGCTGATCGTATACCACAGAAGATCTGATATAAGCTTGGATGCTTCTGCCTCATTGCTTTCCCACAGCGATTTTATAAGGCTGCTAAGTTCCGTTTTATCTACTGTGTTCTTAAAATATGCAACTACTGTGTCTTCAAATATAGATGCAATCTCCCTGTTGGGGATTTTCAACAAAACAGTTTCTTTGTCTTCCCCTATGTCCGCCCTTGTAAGGTATCCTGTCATAAGCAGTATGCTCCAAAGATTATCCTCTGACGCATGGAGCGTATCATAAGTAAGCGCATCGGAAATCGGCTGCGTGATCGTACCTCCGTTTAAAAGTGTCTCAAACTTCTCTGCTACATCAAAATCTGTGCGCGCAACAAAGGTAAGCAAAACTCCGTTATGGCTTGTAAACCTCCAGTAATTTTTGGGTTTCGCATCTTTTCTCCTGGTCAAAGCTGACATATAATTCATCACGTCCCACGGACAATATACATAACTGTTGCCAAATACATATCCATCATACCATTCTTTTATAACATCCGCCTTATCTTCTCTGTCAGCCAGCAATAACATTTTTTTCACTTCATCTTCAGAAAAACCAAAATATGCAGAAAAATCTTCGTCTAATACAGAATAAGACGTAAAATTATTGGTTCCTGTAAATATGCTCTCTTTGGCGATATGAAGGCAGCCTGTAATCACCGCAAACTTAAGAAACTCATTGTCCTTTAATGCCGTACTCATGATTCCTCTGATCACTCCAAGCATAGAAGAATAATACTGATTATCCGCCGTATTTTTTTCACTCGCCCCTGACAGCGGCACATCATATTCATCTATTAAAAGAATCACCTTTTTACCATAAGCGGCATACATCATTCTCATGATGGTTTTTAAAGAGCTTTTTATATCTCCCTGCGAACTTTTCTTTGCTTTTAACCTTAAAATAATCTCTCTGTCATCCTGATCAAGCGTTTTGTCTTCTAACAAATCCGCATACTCCTTACATACATCGGCTATTCTGATTTGCAACATCTCATATGCATCTTGAAAATCGTCCGCCTCAATATCCTTAAAAGAAATAAACAGCACAGGATACTGATTCATCCACTTCTCACAGAATTTTTTACGCTCTGTAATCCTAAGTCCTTCAAAAATGTCCCTGCTGTCTTTTCTTATACTAAAAAAATTCAACATCATACTCATCATCAGAGTTTTGCCGAATCTTCTTGGTCTGGTAAACAAAGTTACTTTATTCCTTGTATTTTGTATCAGTTCATACAGGATATCTGTTTTATCTACATAATAATTTGCTGCCCTTCGTAAATCACAAAAATCGGACTCTCCTACGCTTACAGAGAATTTCATACTGGCTCCCCTTTCAAAACTCCCATATCAAAACAGACAGAGCTGTTCGCTCCATTCTTATACACACTCTATCATAAAATTTTTGAAACTTCAACCAACAGTATGGACGCGTGGGGGAAATTTAACCGTTATTTTTTCAGAAAAAAATTGCAAGTCAGAACAGAATGCTTTATAATAAGGAAGGTAAATTTCATACCACAAACTGTTTTTCAAAGGAGGATTACTATGAAAAAGCAAAGACAATTACTGGCAGCCATTCTGGCAGGAAGCATGCTGGCTGCAGCAGTGACCGGATGCGGCGGCGGAAATGATGCTGCAGATGCACCGGCAGACACAGAAACCCCGGTGGAGGAAACCGGCGAAACAGACGTAGGCGAGACGCAGGATACACCGGAAGCAGAAGAACCCGAAGCGGACGCGGCAGCTCCTGTAGAGAAAAAAGGTGAGCTGATGATGGCTACTACTACCAGTACGGCAGATACCGGACTTCTGGATTATCTGGCGCCAATTTTCTTAGAGCAGACCGGATGGGAGCTTAAGTGGGACGCCGTAGGAACCGGTGAAGCGTTAAAAATGGGTGAAAACGGCGACGTGGACATCGTGCTTGTACACGCCAAAGCAAGCGAGGAAGAATTTGTTGCCAACGGATTCGGCGTGGAACGTTTCCAGGTTATGTACAACGATTTCGTTGTAATCGGACCAACCGAACCCATTGCCGCTACCGACGATATTGAATCTGTCTTCAAAGCCATCCAGGACGAGCAGCTCACCTTCGTATCCCGCGGAGACGATTCCGGCACGGATAAGAAAGAGAAAGGCATCTGGAAGAAATTGGAGATTGATCCGTCACAGAATCCCAACTATTTGGAATCCGGACAGGGCATGGGCGCCACGATCACCATGGCAGATGAAAAGAACGCATACTGCCTGACTGACAGAGGTACATGGCTGAAAATGAAAAACGATGCGGATGTAGAGCTTCAGATGGATATCGTATGCGAAGGTGCAGCCGATCTTCTGAATCAATACGGAATCATCGCCGTCAACCCGGAGAAATATCCGGAGGTCAATAACGAAGCAGCCAACACGATGATCGAATGGATCTGTTCTGCAGAGGTGCAGGATCTAATCGCAAACTACGGCGTAGATCAGTATGGAGAAGCATTATTTACTCCAAACGCCAACGAATAAGGACTAAAATGGGGGTTGCTTAAGCAGCCCCTTTTCTGACAGGTGACAACTATGCAATCTATGAAAAACTTACTCGATACCTTTTTTTCCGACGTAGGCGTGTTTGACGCCATTTGCGTCACCTTCCAATTGGCACTAGGAGCCACTTTGATTTCTTCCATACTGGGTATTTTTTCAGGGCTTTTGTTAGAACACGCCCGATTTCCAGGAAAAAGGATCGTGATCCGCATCAACCGGACGCTGATGGGCGTACCTCCCGTGGTAATCGGTCTGGTAGTATATATGCTTGTCATGAGGCGGGGACCTTTGGGCCGACTGAATATGCTCTTTACCATCCGGGGTATGATTCTGGCGCAGGTACTGATCATCACTCCTATCATCTGCGGAATGACTTATACCAGCCTTTTATCCAAAGCACCTGCCATCCGCACCTTCGCAAAAACCATGGGTGCAAGTCCCGTCCAGACCCAATGGCTGGTGGTAAAAGAATTAAAAAAGGAACTGTATTTCGCAGTGGTTACCGGATTCGGACGTTCCATCAGCGAAGTGGGCGCCGTCATGCTGGTAGGCGGCAATATCAAAGGGCACACACGCACGATGACCACGACAATCTCGCTGTTAAAAAGCCAGGGGATTTTCACGGAAGGATTGACTCTCGGCATCCTTTTACTGGTAATGGCATTTATCATTCAAAGCCTTGCGGACTTTTTTCAAAAAGGAGATAAAACCGATGAAAATTACTGATATGAAAAAAAAGCAAGGCAGCTTTCAGATCCATATAGATTCCCTCCATTTGGAAACAGGAAAAATTCACGGAATCATCGGCGGCAACGGCTGCGGAAAGACTACGCTCTGTAAACTGATCATGGGAATCTTAAAACCGGATCAAGGCATTCTGGACTATGAAGGCCTTAATCTTAAGGATATCACCATGACAGCTCAGAGACCTTATTTTATCCAGGGAAGCGTATATGAAAATATCTGTTATCCGCTCAAATTACGGCATATATGTCCGGACGACCAGAAAATAGACCGTTGGCTGCATCTATGCGGCCTTACTGAAAAGAAATATCAGTATGCCCGAAGCCTTTCCAGCGGAGAACAGCAGAAAGTATCCATGATACGGGCTTTAATCTTCGACCCGAAATTTGTCATGATCGACGAAACCTTGTCCAATCTGGATCCGGAAAATCTGGAACTTTTTGAAAATGTCATCTTTGATATCCAAAAAGAGCAAAAGATCACATGGCTTTTAATCAGCCACAGGCTTGCACACATTTATAAAATGTGCGATACGCTGCATTTTATGCATCAGGGAAGCGTCCTTGCAAGCGGCAGCAAAAAAGAGATCCTGTTCGAATCAAAAGATGAAAGGATTCGCTCTTTTGTGGCCAATGAAGTAATCCAGATAGACG
>CAJUMT010000089.1 GCA_910587495.1 uncultured Lachnospiraceae bacterium
CTCCCCGGCGGGACGGATTTATCAAAATATCTTTTAACCCTTCCCCCTGTATCCATGCATTCGTACAAGGACAGATCCGGGGTGTTCCTCCATAAAGTCTCTCCCGCTCCTGCTGCCTGTGGCTTTCTTCTCTGAGGCTTCTGATCCCAAAACCGTCTGGAAACGCTTTCATTTCCGGAATCTCCGGACAATCTGACAAAAGACCCGACGGATCAAGCTTCTGATATCCCTGATCCCCGCCTGTCTGGAGCAAAACAATATCACTCCCTGCTTTGGATAAGACAGAAAGCATTTTCAGCTCATAGTTGCTGACGGACCCCTCATACAGGATCTTCGGCGCTTCCTCCTGCCCCAGCCGGTTCACAATCCGCTCAAACTTATAATACAGCCAGCACATAAATTTAATATAGGCATTCTTTTGCATATTGTCATTTTTACCTGCCTGCTGCATCTCTTCTAACGTGTCAAACAAAGACGACGCCACGTTCTTCCTCTGATACTCGTTCATCCGGGGAAGCCATTTAGCCAGACTCGAAACAATAAATCCTGTGTCCCGGCGAAACTCCATTCCCATGATCTCTTCGTAATAGTTTAACTGTTGTTCCTCCGGATTAGGAATCTTTCCTTCGATTACAATTCCCGACTTCACAGCCTCCTCATAATACTTCCGCAGAAATTCCTGTATCTTTTCAGTATAACCATTTATCCGGTAAAAATAGACGGTGTTCCCGGGACGCTGCCCCAGCCCTATAAAATAATCTTCAAAATTTTTCAGTTTTCCATGTTCATACATAAGCACTTCTCATATTTTAATATTATTTATGTAAACCCTCTGATAAACTGGGAAATACATTCATACCCTACCGCCAGGTTAATATTCTGCCCATCATCCATGCCCGCCGTACTGATTCCAATCACCTCGCCGAACATATTTAACAGCGCCCCTCCGGAGCTTCCATGGGAAATCGGCGCGGTAAACTGGATCATATCCACATCTCCGATCACGCGAAAACCGGATATGATGCCGTCGGACACAGAATTAAACAGTCCTAACGGACTCCCGATGGCGACCACTTTCTGCCCTCTGACCAGCTTCTTCTCTCCCTTATAGATAGGAAGCGGCTTTAATCTCCGGTCAATCCGAATCACGGCCAGATCCAGCACGGAATTGTATTTGATCATTTCGTCCGTTCGATAGATCGTATCATCTTCCTCAATCTGAACGCCATAAAAGCGGCCTTTATTCGCCACATGGCAGTTTGTCAATATATAACCGGCTTCTCCCACCATAATTCCGGAACCTGTGCCGAGCACCTGTCCTCTGTCATCCAGGACAGAGATCATCACTACGGATGAAGCAAGCTGCGCCAGTTCTTCAAAAGCCATCTCCTGTCTGGCGCCCGCGAGCATAGCCCTGGCAGGCCTGTCCCTGCGCCGTAAATCCGACGAGGCAATGCGCGAGGTTCCTGTGGGAACTGTCTGCCCTGTTCCCGGCGCGCCGGAAGCCGCAGGCGGCGTGTTTTTATACCTCTGTATGTCAAAGGCTTTAAGGCCGTTATTGTCAAAAGATCCAAGGGTTACTTTTCTTGACAGCTGCATCCTGTCAAGCTGCGGATCGATATCCGACTGATACTGCAATAAAAGTACGTCAATGCCTAAGCAGGTCAGCAAATACGCAAATAAATATTCCTGCTTTTTAGACAAGTTCGCCAATACAAATTTGGCGGAAAAACCAGGCCGCCAGTCTTCTAAAAGGTCTTTTCCCGTCTGATCGAGCCAAAATAAAAGTTTCGCCACAAAATTTTTCTCTATAGACCCATTCGCATGGGGCGTAACCTGCCGGAACAAATCTGCCGTCCTGGCGCATCCCTCTCCAAGGACGCATGAGAGCGCCTGGTTATCCGCTGTAAGCCGGGTCTTCATAATTTTTCTTCCTGTGTTTATCCAACGGTCAAAACATCCTGCATAGTACTCCGCATCTTCTCTTAAAGACAGCATGGGCAGACTGTCCGGCCTGCTGTATGTAAGCTGCCCTTTTAACATCTGCTTTGCAAGACTTTGATCCATCTGTTCTACTTCTGTCTCATAACATGAGTTTTTTCCGACCATACGGAGAAAGCATACATCTTTGCAGTCTCCATTCCAACCGTTCCTTACACCGGCAAATTCGCTGATGGATGAGATATTTGTCACATTATATCTAATTGTCAATAAGGGATTCTGGTGCATCGTATTTTACCTGTAGTCATATTTTCTCATATGGGTATAATACCCATCCACATTGTACCACACTATCAGGATAATATCTATTAATTTATTCTTAAGTTATCGGACTAAACTTTTAGGATGACAAACAAATCAACCTGATGTTATAATGGGTGTTATCGTTGCTGCCTGCCCGGGCGGCAGCTCACCATGCAGAAAGGAAACGGGGTATTTTCATGAAAGACTCAGTGCTTTATTACAGCGTCGGCCCTCTGTTGTATTGTCCTGCAGACCACCAGGGAATCGTTTCGTCCCTGATGCGGGAACGGTTCGGCAAAAACTTTTCTCTGGCCATGTGCTTAGAAGACACAATCGCAGACGGTTATGTGGAAGAAGCCGAAAAACAGCTTGTGCTTTCTGTAAAAACACTTTATGGCGCTTTAAAAGAAACTCCCTTTTTTATGCCCAAACTCTTTATCAGAGTCCGAAGGGCAGAGCAGATCGAAAAACTGATGCAGACAACAGAAGAAGCCGGAACGCTGATTACAGGATTTATTATACCTAAATTCTCTCCTGGCAATGCAGACGGCTATATACAGGCCGTTTTTGAAGCAGGAGAACGCGTCGGAAGAGATATCTATATGATGCCCATTCTCGAAGATCCAGGACTGATTGACCTAAGACACCGTCATGCGTTTCTCTATGGCTTAAAAGAAAAACTGGCTCCCATAGAAAGACTGGTCTTAAATATCCGCGTAGGCGGCAACGATCTTTGCCATAGGTTCGGCTTTCGCAGAAGCTGCAGGGAAACTATCCACAGCATCACTGCCATATCCGGCATATTTTCCGATATCATCACCGTCTTCGGTATGGATTATGTGGTATCAGGTCCTGTGTGGGAATACTACAGCGGAGAAGGCTGGGATACGGGACTAAAAAAAGAACTGGAAGAAGACAGATTGTGCGGCTTTACCGGAAAGACAGTCATACATCCCAACCAGATCGAACTGGTCAACGCAGCCTACAGAGTTTCAAAAAAAGATCTGGCGGACGCCCGGGCCATCCTTCAATGGGATACCGATTCCGGCCTGCTAGTATCCGGCAGCGCGTCCGCCGAGAGAATGAATGAATATAAAGTACATAAAAACTGGGCCAGAAGAATCATGATGCTGTCCCAGGTATTCGGAAGCGAATAAAATTTTTATGCGTCTGCCAGCTTTTTTATAAGCCCGCAGGTCTTATAATGTGTCAGTGGATAATATTCCACCGGCACATTTTTTTCTTCTGCCAGACGAAGGATATGCTTAAGAGAGCTGTCCTCCCTGTATGCGGGGCTGATCAGGACTTTCCAGGGAACCCTGCGAAGCAATACCCGGGTGGTCTCGCCGATGCCCGGCTTAATCAGGTTGATATCCTGCACCTGAAAATGCCCGGCAAGTCTTTTTACTTCATCGATCCCCATGCCTTTAGCATTGTTTCCCTTTTCCGGCTGCAGATCCATCCGAAACTCATCCTCAATGGCATCGATAAACGCATAGGACAGATCGGAATCTTTCAGTTCCCCATAATAAGCAGCCCCGTGAAAATCATCTTTTCCTATAATATCCGCTCTTAAAAACGTACGGCTGACCAGCCCGGAAACCACGCTGTTCAAACAAGAACTGGGAATCAGGATATCTTCATGGGTTCCGCAAAGCTTCGTCATATTGGCAGGATCCGATAAAACCGCCAGTTCAGAAGACAGTCCCGGATATGCGGCGGTTTCTTTTTTAAGTTCCCCAAGAATCGCCCCTTTTCCCACCCAGCCGTCCACAAACAGAAGGTCTTCCGGTCGGTAAAGGTTCAGCAGGTATTTGACAGCGTTGGCGTCAATGCCTCTTCCCCTTATAATAGAAACCGAATAATGGGGTGTTTCATATCCATATTTTTTTTTGATATAATGTTTTAACAGGATGCCCACAGGCGTTCCGGCTCTGGCAAGAGACACAAGCACGACCCGGCTGCCTTTATGGGCAATGATCTGATCTGCCAGCCTTCCCACGGCATCGGCGGTAGGCTTTGCGAACACTTTTAACGCCTGATCATAGGCTTCCATATAGGCTTCACCCGGAACATATTCCAGCGGAAGCATCTCACAATAATGTTTTCCCGACTGAATCAGCCGCTCACGCTCCAAGGCAGGTTTTGGTTCCACCAGCCCTGTGATATCTTTCAGTAAAAAAACAACGTCTTCTTTTCTATAAGAACTTCTCAATAAGAACACCACCTGACCAGACGAATTTTGTCATTTCCTTTAGATTGAAGGGCACATACAAGCGAAGAAAGCCCTTTTTTCCCTGCTTTTGCGTCGGTTACAATCCACACCTCATCATAAAGCACAAGGTCGTACAGAAAAGTCCGGCGGTTGTCGTCATAAAAACTTATAAGCTCATACCTTTCATGAAGCGGATATGTACTTTCCATACTTACCGCAATGGGACTTCTGGTGGTAGAATGACACTTGACCTGTTTTCCTGATTTTTCAAAATAAGATGCCAGGCACAGCGCCGGGTACATACACTCTTCTGTCCCCAGTACAAGAATATTTCTACTGTTCTTTGTCTCTGACATATCCACAGTTTCTAAACACATCCGCTGACAGGCTTCTTTATACGCAATTCCCCGCACAAGCCTGCGGGCGTCCTGATAACCGGAAGGCCTGTATTCCGGCAGCTCCAAAAGCTGCGGCAAAAGTTTACAACTATGGTATACGCCGTCTCCTTTATAACCCGACACACGTTTTTCATATTCGCTGTGGTCGGTTTTCACAAGAAAATGCAGACAAATCTTCTGATCTTCATAGATCCTTTCATGTTCGGCTGTCATTCCATTTAAAAGAGACGCGGCAGAATACCGAAGCTTCCCCGGATAGGCCTCTCTTAAAAGCTGAATAATATTCAGGATCGTACGGCCCGTGGTGATCTCATCTTCAATAAATATAATCCTTGTCACCTGCCCGACTGCCTGATTCAGGTCTGACTTTACCAGTTTTTGCTCTGTCGCATGGCTGTGCTGTTCGGAAAAATAAAAAAAGTCCCCGTTTTTTACGGACTCCCGGGTTGTCTGCATATAAAGGGCATTAAGCTCCCCGGCGATATAAGCCCCGACCGCTGTAGCCGTCTCGGCAAAACCAATCAAAAGCAGCTTTTCTTCTCTGTATGCCTGCTTTAAAATATCCGCCAGAGCGCCAAACATGTCAAAAGCCGCCGTCGGACTGACCGGGACATGCTTTCCCTGGAGGGGATTTACAACCAAATAACTTCTTTTCTTATTGTTCTCCCGTTTGGCGGGAAAAGACATGGTCTGTTCTGTATAAATCATCTGCGCATTTATCCTTATTGCTTTTTACCGCATCTTAACACAAAACGCTGGATTCATCAAGTTTAGGCCAAAAACAAAAGACCGCCCGCAGTCAGGCAGTCTTTTGTTTTTCTTATAGGATTCTATACAACAAAACTTAAGCAACTAACTCCTTTGCTCTCTGTGCGCAGGAAGCGGCATCTTCAGTGTATGCATCAGCGCCGATCTCATCTGCAAACTCCTGCGTGATAGGCGCTCCGCCTACCATAACTTTCACTTTGGAGCGGAACGGTGCGTCGTTGAGTGCCGCAACGGCCTCTTTCAATGCCGGCATGGTAGTCGTTAAAAGTGCGGAACAACATACGATCTTTGTATCCGGATTTGCTTCCACTGCCTCAACGAATTTTTCTTTTGCAACGTCTACGCCAAGGTCGATCACTTCGAATCCGGCAGATTCAAGCATCATGGCAACCAGATTCTTTCCGATGTCATGAAGGTCTCCTGCTACGGTTCCGATCACAACTTTTCCAGCTGCGCCTGCTACGCCCGTTGCAAGATGGGGTTTTAATACCTCAACGCCCTTTTTCATAGCTCTTGCAGCTACCAGCATCTCCGGTACGAAGATTTCGCCTGCTTTGAATTTAGCGCCCACTTCATCCATTGCGCTGATCATACCTTTGTTCAGCAATTCTGTGGGATCACATCCTGCATCCAGTGCTTCCTGTACTGCACCCGCAACTACTTTTGCTTTTCCTTTTGCTACCAGATCATAAACTTCCTGAATTCCTGCCATTTTTAAATCCTCCTATTATAGCTCCATTATTTTATATTATGCGTCCGTTCCCCATGTCCCCCGATCTGGAAGGTATATCTTCCGGGCATGAAAGAACTTTCGCAGTTAACAGGTTCATATGTATTTTTATTTTTTTGGTCCGAATATGCCTTCTCTGTATGCGCTGATATATTCCATACAGTAATCATCCAGTCCCAGAAGCGCTTCGGTCGCGTAAATTACGCCCATCATATCCCGATTGGTGGGGTCAAGGATGGCGCTGTCCAGCCCGGCGTTCATCGCCAGCACCGTAAATCCTAAGTTCACCATCTTTCTTACCGGAAGATTAAAAGAAATATTGCTGACTGCCGCAATGATGTGGATATTCGGATACTGTTTGCGGATCGTGCTGATAACCTCCACGTTCATGGCAATACCGTCTTCCGAGGTGCAGAGCATCTCTACCAGCGGATCAATATGCAGACGGCTGGGTTTGATATTATATTCTTTTGCCTTTGCCATAATATAGTCGAATACTTTCAGACGGTCAGCCGCGCTCTTGGGAATACCTGTATCGTCGGACAGAAGGCAGATAACTTCCCATTTGGTATCCGCAATCAGAGGGAAGATCTTGTCCACTTTATCACCCTCGCCGGATACGGAATTGATCAGCCCCGGCTTTTTACAGTACGGAAATACTTCCGCGATCACATCCGCGCTGGGACTGTCTAAAGAAATCGGAAGATCTGTCACTTCCTGGATACAGTCGATCATCCATTTCAGAGTTTCTACCTCGCCGTCATGGACGGATGCGCAGCAGTCTATAAAAGTTGCGCCTGCCTCCGCCTGTGCTTTTGCTCTGTTTTTGATGAATTCTGCGTCGCGGTTTGCAATGGCTTCCGCCATGACCGGAATCGAACCATTGATTTTTTCACCTACAATGATCATTTTGTATTTTCCTCCTCATTCAAATTCTGCTGTTTTTAAAGTTCTTACGGTTCTTTATTCATTGATAGAATTGTAGCATACGGTTTTTCATTATACTATCTTCAAATCTGTTGATTTTTTGCGTTTCTTTCCTACACTCTGTATGAAGCTATGTAAGCTTGTCAAATCGGATTCCAAACTCTTTTTCCAGACCCTCTTTCAGTTCTTCCAGATCCTTATATACTTTTTTCTTTGTTTCTCCTCTGTCATGGATTGTAAGTTCCATATCCGTCAAAGCCTTGCTCCCCTGCGGCGTACACAGATTCACAATACGGCGCTGTTTAAAGGCCGCTGCAGGATTCTGAGAAAAATAAAAGTTGAGCAGTTCAAAATCCACTTTCCTGACCGGTCGGTCCGCAAACTGAAGCAGCGCTTTCCACGCCCCATGGTGCTGCCGCTCGATCCGTATATCCCCATCTTCCAGATACCGAGTCCTAAAATCTTCTCCTGCGACAGTTTGCTCTCCTTCTTTCAATTCCGTCACACCTTTGGGGCCGGGACCTCCATACCCCACATCACAGAAATATTTTTTTCCTTCCAGGCACACTATAAGCCCTATATGAGACAACGGAGGCAGACTTTCTTTATTCCAAAGAACCCTGGCTGCCACCGAATAGACACAAAAACCCATAGTCTCCAAAAGTTTCCCAAACAATGTATTCAGTTCAAAACAATATCCGCCTCTTTTATTCTCCACAATTTTATGAAAAAGAACTTTCTCATTTAGAGAAGGAGTCTCTCCTTTGTCAAACACATCCAGATCTTCAAAAGGGATATGTTCCAAATGCCCCCGCACAAGCCGCGCCAGATTTTTTAGAGTAATTTCTTTTACATCGTTGCAGTCAATTCTCTCCAGGTATACTTCTACTTCTTTTTCGGTCAATCCTTATTCCTCCTGCTCTATTCTTGGCTGAACTTTGCTGTGTTCAAAAAGCGGACGCCAGAGGGGCAGTCTGCCCTTCTGACGTCCCGAACATAATCCTCTTAAATTCCGTATGTTTCTTTATTGTATCGATCAATTTCATCATTGATGATCGGATCTACATGGGGGAACAGGCATCCTGGCCCGCCATATGTAATACAGGGAATAAAATGTCCGCCTGGTGCGTATGCTTCACAGGCACGTTTTACCTCTTTGCGTATCTCCTCTTCAGTAGAATCTGAACGGTCCACAATCGAAGCGTCGATGCCGCCCATCAGTGTCATCTTTCCATTCAGCTGCTTCTGAAGTTTCGGAATATCATTCTCCGGCAATACACCTTGCCAGATATCTATGCCCAGCTCCACCATATCTTCTACAATCGGCTCCATGAAAGAGTCTGCATGGTGCATAATGATCACGCCTTTTTCTTTCATGTAACCATATGTTTTCACATACTGCGGCTTGATAAATTCGCGCCAGGTATCCGGATTTACAAACAGAGAATTTTTGGATCCCCAGTCGTCATGGGAAAGCATCACGTCCGGCTTAATATAATCTACGATCAATTTCATATACTGGAAACGATATTCCCCGATCACGTCGCACAGCTCTTTCATGTCTTCTGGTTCCAGAAGGAAATTCATCAGCATATCTTCAAAGCCCATAAGGAAGTGCAGACGTTCAAACACGCCCGTGGGCATAAATGCCATTACAAGCTGATCTTTTGCGCGCAGTTCCTCTGCCTGTTTAATAAAGGGTTCCCACTGAGCAGGGTCTGAACAGTTAGCGGCCAGATCCGGCATAACCAGATCGTCTTTCCACTCTGTAATCTCTTTGATTACTTTGTTCTCAGCCGTTACATGAGGCATCGCCGCCACCTGGTTTTCCGGCCAAAGAATGGTAGTACCGAAGCGATCCTTTAAAGGTTCCATTCCCCTGTGCCGATTTCCTCTTATGTAAGCGGATGCCGGATTGGGCGGGAAGAATGCGGTTCCTTCATACTGTTTTAGAAGCCTGTCTGGTTTACCGTCCGGTTTGATAGTTTCAAGAAAATTTTGTTTTGCTGTCAGCATATGTATACCTCCTAATTAAGTTCCGCAACTCCACTCCCAATGCCCCCATACTGAGAGGTTTTCCGACCACAAAAAGACGTGTCCGTAAATCCTCTCGGGCATTGTCCGTTCCGTTGCTGTTTTTTAAATATCCAACGCCGCATGATACCCCTGGTACACGGCGTTTGTAATCGTGGAAACTCTGGATGCGTCGCCGATCACCCGTACAAAGGGAGCCGCGTCTCTGAGCGCCTCTGCCACATCCGACCTGGAACGCTGTCCCAGCGCGCAGATCACACTGTTTCCGGGCACAAGGACTTCTTTTCCGTCCGCGTCGGAACAGAGAACACCTTCAGAAGTAACTTTTAATCCCTTGTAGCCTGTATGGACCGTAACATATTTTTCAATCTCTTTCAGCAACAGCGGGCGATGGCGTACATTTGCGTCCGGAGCCAGTACATCGCGCATCTCTACCAAATGGACTTTTTTACCTTCCTGGCCCAGATGGATCGCGCATTCGCATCCGGCAAGGCCGCCTCCGAATACGACCACATCTTCTTTGACTTTTTCTTTCTCTTTATAATAGTCGTTGACTACCACCACATTCTCGCCATCCAATCCAGGGATCGGCGGTATAAGCGGCGTAGACCCGACGGCTATGATCAGCGCGTCCGCATTTTCTTTTTCTGCGTATTCTTTTGTCACTTCCGTGTTCATACGAAATTCCACGCCTGCTTTTTTCGCCAGCAAAGCGTATGTACCTGCCAGCTCGTACATTTCATGCTTAAAAGGCAATGCCTGTTCACTCTTTAAGATGCCTCCTGCTTCTGCCTCCTTTTCGCAGAGGATAACCTGATGTCCTCTTCTTGCCGCCGTGTAGGCAGCATATAATCCGCCCGGACCTGCGCCTGCCACCAGCACCTTTTTCCTGATTGGCGCGGGCTGTATTTCATCACCCTCGCATTCTCTTCCGATCAGAGGATTGACCGTACACCGGCGCGTGGCGGTAGCTGCACGTTCTGCCATACAGGTAAAACACCGCAGGCACCTTATAATCTCTTTGTCTCTGTTTTCCGTTACTTTCCTGGGAAGGAAAGGATCTGCCAGAAGCGCCCTGGCCATATAGACCACATCCGCTTTACCGGAAGCAATAATCTCCTCCATCTGCGCCGGGTCATTCAGGCCTCCCAAAGTGGCCACAGGGACTTTCACATGTTTTTTTATTTCGGCGGCAAGATAGACATTACAACCATGGTCTTTAAACATAGACGGATGCGTATCCCCGAATCCTCTTTGGTAAGTGCCTGCAGACACATGCAAAAGATCAATATAAGGCGCAACCTGCTGCGCAATCCGGCATCCTTCTTCCAAATCATATCCGCCCTCAAACAATTCCGAGCCACTCATGCGAAACTCTATGGGGAAGAAAGGCCCTACCGCCTCCCGGACTGCTTTCAGCACTTCAACGGCAAACCGGCAGCGGTTCTCCAAAGAACCTCCGTATTCGTCTGTCCTTTTATTAAAATAGGGCGATAAAAACTGATTAATCAACCAGCCGTGTCCTCCGTGGATCATCAGCATCTCAAAACCGGCTCTCTTGGCCAGGCCTGCCACATGGGCATAAGAAGCAACAATCTCAGCGATCAGCTCTTTGGTCAGTGCTTTTACCTGTACGCCGTCCGGACGTACAGTATCGGACGGTCCCCACTGATTCATGGATTTCTGCCTGCCCTTATCTGTCATATACGTTCCGGCATACATACCCGAATGGGATAGTTCCAGACTGGGCACGGCGCCATGTCGGCGAATCGCATCAGCCGTATATGTAGCGCATGCCAGCGAATTTAATATGCTCTCATCCAGATGATAGGCATGGCTTCCGTCGGTTTCAGGGTGTACCATACACTCGGAAACCGTGACCGCTCCGGCCCCGCCTTTCGCCCTGAGTTCATAAAATGCTGTTGATTTAGGCCCTATGCATCCGTCATTTGTGATGTCAGTGCCGCCCATGGGCGCAGAGAACATCCGGTTGCGGAATGTCGTGCGTCCTAATGTAATCGTTTTACAAAGATTGGGATATTTTCGTTCCATATTTGTACTCCTGCTACGGAATTACTGTGATCGTAAACCTTTCTTATTCTGACACCCGTATTCCTGACCTTTTAAGCAACCTTGCTATCGTCCTTAGAGAAGGGCTTTTAAAGATGGGAGTCAGTTCTGAACTGTGGGGTTTCTCCTTGGCTTCCCCAAGGCTATCTGCAGGCAAAAGAAGCGCTGGAACTGGGCAACCACAGCAGCAGTATGTACTGGTATCATCTTTTTGACGACTATCGATTGGAATATCTGATGAAAAAAGCAGGAGAATCCTTGCCCTGCGAACTGCTCTGTTCTCATAAGCTTTTGCTTTTAAAACGATACGATGAAAAAAACAATACTGATCTTTATCATACATTGAAAATATTCCTGGAACTGGAACGAAATGTACTCAAAACTTCCAAAATGCTTTTTATTCACAGAAGCACTCTGTTCTACCGTCTGGAAAGAATCCAGAAAATCGCGGACGTTAATCTAGACGACGCCAAAGAACGGCTGACGCTTCAGATCTCTTTTTATATCATGGAAAATAACAGTGCAAATTTTCCCGGAAAATGATATAATCAAACTACCATAAACATAATTTTGGAGGTATAGACATATGGCATGGTACGATGAATCCGTATTTTATCACATTTATCCTTTGGGGCTTACCGGCGCGCCGAAGCAGAACACTTATGGAGTTCCCGAGCATCGGCTGAATACGCTGCTCCCATGGATCCCCCACATAAAAGCAATCGGCTGCAACGCGCTTTATATAGGTCCTCTCTTTGAATCTGTCGGACACGGTTACGAGACGACCGATTACAAAAAATTGGACAGTCGCTTAGGAACCAACGAAGACCTGAAACAATTTGTGGCCGAATGCCACAAACAGGGGATTAAAGTAGTCTTAGACGGCGTATTCAACCACACCGGTCGGGACTTTTTCGCCTTTAAGGATCTTCAGAAAAACCGGGAGCATTCGCCCTATAAAGACTGGTACTGCAATGTGAATTTCTGGGGAAATACAGAATACAACGACGGCTTCTCCTACGAAAACTGGGGAGGCTACAATCTTCTTGTCAAATTAAACCAGCATAACCCTGCCGTCAAAGACTATATCTGCGACGTCATCCGATTCTGGGTGCATGAGTTTGATATCGATGGAATCCGCCTGGACGCCGCAGACGTACTGAATTTTGAATATATGAAAGCCCTGCGCCAGACGGCGAACGAAGTCAAGCCGGACTTCTGGCTTATGGGCGAAGTTATCCACGGCGACTACACCCGCTGGGTCAATGAAGGCACCCTGCACTGCGTCACCAACTACACGCTGCACAAAGCCCTCTACTCTGGTCACAACGACCACAACTATTTTGAAATCGCCCACACAGTCAAGCGACTCTATGGCATGGGAGGCAACCGCGTGGACGGCCTGC
>CAJUMT010000090.1:0-7633 GCA_910587495.1 uncultured Lachnospiraceae bacterium
CGGTCTGCATATCTGCGCCAGACCATGTACTTCCCTGCGAAAGATAGCTTTTATCCGATACCTTAAAATCGTCCACGGATAAGGCGGACAATCCTGCAGCGTCTATATTTGCCCCGGAACTTTTAGGCAGAAGCGGCCACTCCTTTTCCGCGATCGTCAATGAATCTTCAAATCCCAGGAGCGCTACTTTCAGAGTCAGCGAGCCTTTTACGGAAAGGGTTGTATCTTCATTACTCCCTCCCACTTTCGTAGAAAACGGCATACTGCCCTTTCCCTCGGCGCCCACGGAGGCTACGCCGTCATAACCGATCCCGCCCTCGGCGGAAAGATAGGGTTCCAGAGAAAGCGTTACTTTGGATCCCTTTTCATCAAATTTTCCCTGTGTCAGATTAAAGGAGATCTTCCCCTCCGCAGCCCCGTCTACTCCGATCGCTATTTTGGCATAGACCGGAATAAGAGCCACCGTATACTGCGCATTGATGCCTGCGCTTAAAGAGGTTTTCAGTTTAATAGCTCCCGCGACCAGCGTATCTCCCCCTTTGTTCACCGTCCCTTCCGCGTATCCATAGACTTCCGTCGATCCTTTTGCGCTGGCCGTCCAGTCTGTACCTACGCTGTCTATTACATCTTTCCATTGAGAAAGGCTCAGGTCATACGGCTGGCATTCGCACAGCTTTTTCCAATCTTCCCAGTCTTTGTCTTCCAGATAGTCGCCCTCTGAAAGCTTCTTGCTGGTTCCTATGGTCATCTTTACCTTACCCTGTTCCACATAGGTATTGATCTTTACATTTTTTATCTTTACACTTACATTCTGCCCGGACAGAAAAGCCACGTCTTCCCCCAGCGGCCCCGTAGCGTCAGTATCTACCACTGTTGCGCCGTTCCCGGTCGCAAAATTTATCGGGGTTTCTATGATCCTGATCGCCGTTTCTTCCTCCGACTCGGTTCCGTCGGATGCGACCAGCTTCGCATAGACAGGTTCATCAGGGATAAAATCCTCTGTGATATCAAACAGGAAATTTCCGTCCTGGCTTGTGTGGGACTTTCCGCCTTTTTGGTACAGAATATATTCTGATGGCGTCTTGTCATGCCATACGGCGTTCATCTGCAGCTTTACGCTCTCTGTCTGCTTGGTTATGTCGTAGGTCACTTTGCTGTGCATCACATTCTGGTACATACTGCCGAACGACTGGCACATAAGGGTCGATATGTAGGGTTCCGTCCGGTCTTTGTCCTGCAATGTTTTTAACATTACATCGATCCCATTGTAACCTTCAAGGCGGGTAGTATGATTGTGGTAAATATTTCTGTTAAAATAATATTCCCGGTATCCTTCTTTTTTCACGGATACTTTTGTATTTATGACAGGCTTGTCTGTCAGCGTATTCTTGACCGTAGCTTCTCCTTTTTCATCCGTAACTTCGGAACCGATATCCACGACCTCAACAACTGCGCCGCTGACAGACTGCTTGCCGAAAGTAGAACTGTTATCCAGATCATATACCTTGAACTTAATGTCGTCGTTAAGAAGATCTATGGTGATATTGCCGCCTTTATTGGATTTTACTGTAACTGTGCAGACTGCGGCATATCCTTTAGATGTCACGCCCTTTATAACCGCGGTTCCCTCTTTATTAAGCTGTAAAGACACAGACAGAATCCCGGAACGCCCGTCTGCTGATTTCACCCCGCTGCACTTTACGAAACGCGCTACTTCCTCATTACTGGAAGTCCATGTGATATTTTCTATTTCTTTCTTTAACGCATCCAGCGAAAGTTCTTCCCCGCCTTCCGGCATCAATGTCCCGGATACGACGATGCTGCTGCCGGGGACGCCGGTGATGGAGGTGGACATGCGGAAAGCTGGGAGAGACAAGTCCACATCCATTCCCAGTAAGGAAACAAATGGTATTTTGTTGTTTTCTGCATAAGTTTGCGCATAGGAGCCAGGATAGGCATATATCGTTAATTTTTCGTTGCCAGAAAATGCATCCCAGCCAATACTTGTTACACTTTCAGGAATGATTATACTGGTTAAGTTACTGCATTTTCTAAATGCATCCCTTCCAATAGTTGTTATCCCATCGGGGAGTTTTACGTTTATTAAGCTGCTACAGCCATAAAATGCCATTTCTCCAATGCTGGTGATTCCGTCTGGAAGAGTTATGCTTGTCAAACTACTGCAACTATAAAAGACACTTTTTCCAATACTCGTAATTCCATTTGGAAGGTCTATGTTTACCAAATCAATGCAAAAGGAAAACGCAAAATTTTCTATATTTGTAATTCCATCTGGAAGGTCTATGTTTACCAAACTACTACAACTGCAAAATGCATCTTCTCCAATACTGGTAATCCCATCTGGAAGGTCTATATTCGTCAAACTGCTGCAACCGTAAAATGCAGAATCTCCAATACTGGTAATCCCATCTGGAAGGTCTATGTTTGTCAAACTGTTGCAACCGTAAAATGTCCGGTATCCAATATTTGTAATTCCTTTCGGGATAGTTATTACCGACAAACTGCTACAACCACTAAATGCCCCACCTCCAATACTTGTAATCTTCTCTGGAAGAGTTATATTTGCCAAATTGCTACAACCACTAAATGTACCATTTTCAATACTTGTAATTCCTTTCGGGATGGTTATTGCCGCCAAACTGCTACAACCACTAAATGCCTCGCTTCCAATACTTGTAATTCTATCCGGAAGGTCTATGCTTGCTAAACTAGTGCAATCTTTAAATGCCCAATCTCCAATACTTGTAATTCCTTCTGGAAGAGTTATGTTTGTCAAACTACTGCAATTTTGAAACGCCCAATCTCCAATGCTTTTAACTCTATCTGGAAGGGTGATGCTTGTTAAATTGCTGCAACCACTAAATGCCCTACCTCCGATACTTGTAACTCCTTCTGGAAGGATGATATTCGTCAAACTGCTACAACCCCAAAATGCCCCGCTTCCAATACTTGTAACCCCTTCTGGAAGGATGATATTCGTCAAACTGCTGCAACCTGAAAATGCCCCGCTTCCAATACTTGTAACCCCATTTGGAAGGATGATATTCGTCAAACTGCTGCAACCTGAAAATACATCAGTTTCAATACTCGTAATCCCGTTTGGAAGTTTTATGCTTTTCAAACTGCTACAATTTTTAAATGCCCAACTTCCAATACTTGTAATTCCATCCGGAATCTCTACATTTGCCAAACTACTACAACCGGAAAATGCCTCATTTGTAATACTTGTAATCCCGTTCGGAAGTTTTATACTTATCAAACTGCTACAATTGGCAAAAACAGAGTTTCCAATACTTGTAACTCCTTCTGGAAGGATGATATTCGTCAAACTGCTACAACTGCCAAATGCCCCTCTTCCAATACTCATAATTCCATCTGGAAGCTCTATGTTTGTCAAACTGCTGCAATTGCCAAAAACCCCATCTTCAATACTCGTAAGCCCTTTTGGAAGGATGATGTTCGTTAAACTGGTACAACCAGAAAATGCAGAGTCTCTAATACTTGTAATTCCATCTGGAAGTTCTATACTTGTCAAACTGCTGCATCCTTGAAATGCATTATTGCTAATATATGTCACACTGTCTGGAATTTCTATATTGACCAGATGACTGCACTTAGAAAAGGCATATCTTATAATGCGTTTCACACCAGGCATCACCACAACTTTTTTAATATCATCCCTATATGATGACCAGGGAATTTCATTTTCTTTTTCCCAGTTTATTCCATCCCCGCTGACCGTCAGCGTCCCTTCGCTGTCCAGCGTATACCATGTATCCGACAGGATAATTGTATTTTCCGCAGTTTCTGTCTCTGCTGCGGTATCGCTGTCTTCCGCGCCTGCCCTGGCTGGTTCTTCCTGTACCTCTTCCTCCGGTGCGTCGGCACTTTCTTCCATATCCTGCGATTCATCTTCCGTATCTGCGTTTTCGATTTCGGAAGGTTCTGCCGTATCTGGTTCTTTTTCCGTATCTTCCGCACTGTCAGGAACCGTCAGCTCTTCCGGCGCCGATACTTCTGTATCCTGTGCCGCATATGCGGTCTGTTCCATCCCGGTATTTGTAAAGATCAATATGCCGCAAAGCATCGCTGCCATCAGTTGTTTCATTTTCTTTTGCATAATCTGTGTTTCCCCCGCTGAAATTCCATATTTTGTTACAATATATCATAAAATTTTCCCAAAAGATGTGACAAACTCTCATTATTTTTTTGCACAATCATTGTCACGCACAAAAGAACAGAGAACTTCTGTCAGATAATCTTGTATCCTACCGTTTCCAAAACAGCAATTGCCCTCTCGAAATCACTATCCTTTACAAGAATATAGTCTGTATTATAAGTTGAAACCACAAAAATACTGATCTCTTTCTCAGCTAAAATACCGGAAATCTTTGATAAAACCCCGATCATCGAGAACTCTAAAATTCCCTGTATTCGGAATCCTTTCCAGCCATGATCACATTCCAAAGTATTCTTTGGCGTATCCTCTGTTTTACACACAAGGGATACTTCCTCATCTGTTTTCCCGATAAAATAGAAATCCTTGTCTAAGTCAATATCCTCTCGCGATGCCACTTTACAAACAGTCAAATCATATCCAAGTCTCTTTAATTCCATATACACTCACCTAACGTATCGTTGTCATCCATCATTTCTCGTAAATACCTTTCCCTGTTTGTTGCGTTCACAGATATATTTTATTCTCCCCCGCTTATTTTATCATAAAATGCCACAGCGCCAGTAATCTCTTCTTCGGTAGGATGCCCTTTGGCAATCCCGCCAACCAACTTGAACGGTCCGTAAGTATCATAACCCTTGCAGCCATAGCTTCCTATTACCTTTGCGCCATTTGACGCAAGCGTCCTGGTTATGCTCTTTACATACCCACTGCCTGGATTCCCGCAGGTATAGAGAAGGAACACCCGGCTTCCTGACGGGATTTTTGCGGCAAACTCTTCCATACGTTTGTAGAACTTTCCGAAAGCAATCCCAGCGGCAAGGCCGATCCTGCCATAGCCTGACAGGTCAATAGAACCCGCATTTTCAACACTGGCAGTTTCCACATTATACTTTTTTGCAATTGCATCCACAAGCTTTTTTGTATTCCCATGGTGGGTGGATTCATAGATGATGATAGATTTCATAAAATCACAGCTCCAGACTATTCTCATTTAACAAAAAATCATATATTCCCATAGTTACAATCCCTTTTTCATCTCTCTGTATATTCATGACTTCTTTGACAATGATTATTTTTTTAAAAAAGTCGTTTACACAAAGCAGAGACGCTTTTTCCTGCCTCACTTTTTCTTCGTCAGGCAAACGGAACGCAGATTGAATATAGTACCGCCTGCTTCCAAGATTTGCCACAAAATCAATCTCCATCTGGCTTTTCTCCTGTTTTCCGTCTGGCTTTCTGGCTCTTTTCTGCACAACGCCTACATCCACCTGAAAACCTCTGGCCCGCAATTCATTATAAATAATATTTTCCATTAGATGTGTCTCTTCTGTCTGCCGGAAACCAAGCCGGGCATTTCGCAGGCCTACATCTTCAAAATAATATTTGAGCGGGGTTCCTATATATTTTCTTCCTTTTACATCATAACGATTTGCTTCATGGATCACATAAGCATCTTTCAACGATTCTATATATTGTCTGATTGTATTCAAACTTATATCTGATTGTATTACGTTCTGAAAAGTCGCTTTGATCTTAGACGGATTTGTAAGAGAACCCACAGAAGACGCCAGAATATTGATCAAATCATTCAGTTCCTGTATCTTCTCAATATGGTTCCTTTCCATAATATCTTTTATATAAGTTTCCTCGAACAGCCTTATCAGATAACTTGTTTTCTGCTCTTCGGTTTTCATCATAGCGATAAGGGGCAGGCCGCCGTAAGTAACATAATCTGCCCAGCCCTGATATCGATCTTTGTCACGGATTCCCATAAACTCCCGGAAGCTAAGAGGATATACATGGACTTCATCGCCTCTGCCGCGAAATTCCGTAATAATATCTTTTGATAAAAATCTGGAATTGCTGCCGGTGACATAAATATCCACATTCTCAATATGAAGCAAAGAATTCAAAACTTCTTCAAATTCTTCCAGCATCTGAACTTCGTCCAGCAAAATATAGTAATCTTCTCTGTCAATGATCAGCGACTCAATATAATCTAATATTGCGTCCGGATTCCTGTATTCCCTGTTTTTTCTTTGATCCAGTTCAATTGCAATTATATGTGGCTCATCCACTCCGGTCTCCATTAAATAATTCCGGAATATCCGAAATACAAGATATGATTTTCCGCTCCTCCTGATTCCTGTGATTACCTTTATCATTCCATTATGCATACGGTCGATCAGTTTTTTTAGATAGTTGTCTCTTTTTATTTCCATAAGCGCCTTCTTTCCATTGAAAAACAAGGTGCAGTGTGTCCTGATTTTTCAACATTATACACCATTGTATCCATAATGTAAATGATCTAATGCCCAATCAACACCGGCTTCCCTTCACACCGGAATCAGTTTGCATACAGCTGTATGTGCATAAGTCAACTGGCCATTGTGCAAAAAGAACAGGATGCCATTGCAGGGGGCATAGATTCTCGCCTGTTCTTCCCCATCCAAAGGATTCAGTATCCTGGCCAGCAAATCCCCTTCTTTGACTTCCTGTTCTACTTTGACTGCAGCTTCGAAAAGTCCTGCTTTTTCGGTTCTGACGACAACCATCTCGCTGTCGTCTATGATTTTGGAAAGATAACCCGGATGTCTGCCGTATTTAACGCATCCGACAGATGCCAGAAAACGCAAAACAGAGTATACGCCTCTGGAAGCGCTTTCGCGGTTAATCCTTTCGGTGGCTGTGGTATACAGACTGTAGGCATGCGTTTCCCAGATCTGCCAGTTGTAATTCAACGTCGTCGTATCATAAGGCCTTGGATTTCTGACTACCACATAGGGCATACCAAATTCCATCGCTCCTTTGGTATCTTCCAATCCTGTCTTCATCATCGTTACATGAGGCATAAATTCGCCGGGCATATAATTGGAGGCGAACTGGATGCCATAAGTATAATCTTTGATCTTTTCGAAGATTCCGCCTGCGATCCGCTGTGTCGTCTCTCCTTCGCTGTATCCGGGAAACATACGGTTGATATCCGTATTGTCGATGGGCCAGAACCGCTTTTCAATATTCATAGAATAGGGATTAAGAGAAGGAATGACCATAATCTTGTGTCCGTCTGTCAATTTATCTTCTTTCTCGAGTTTTTTTAATTCCTGTACAATCTGCGAACAGGTATAAATCTGCTGGTATTCGTTCCCCCGCATGGCGCCTGCGATACAGACGGACTTCTCTCCTGTTCCAAAGATATAGGCCTGTACCTTAAAGGAGTCTCTGTATAAAGAATAATTCTCATATAAAATTTCTTTTCTCATATTTAAAGTTCTCCATCTTACTTTCCGGTATCGGCTGCTTTCAAAATACGCGCGATCAGGGAGCCTTCATCTACGACCGGATACTCCCGAATGGTAAAAAGCATGCCTGCTTCGGGAGCTTTTAAGCGTTCTAATACAGTACCTTCCAGCGGGTCTATGATTACCCCTA
>CAJUMT010000090.1:7643-12692 GCA_910587495.1 uncultured Lachnospiraceae bacterium
TGCAGGCAGTCTCCATGTCTGGCCTGACTGATGAAAATACCGGAAACCGGCGCATTTAAAAAACTGACCGGGTCAGAGCCTGCCGCAAGTACAGGTTCTTTTACTGCTTTTACAGAGCCTTTCCACATGCCCATGGTTTGCATCACATGAAAAATTCCGTCGGTAAGTTGTTCACAATAGGTTTTGGTGATCCGCATACCGACGCCCATCTCCACAACCAGAGTGGGCGTACCAGTGCTGTTTAAACTGTACGCCAAAGTGGATTCCAGTACGGTACTGTTTCCATGAATCCAGATCAGGTCAATATTCAGCTCTTTGGCAACAGGAACCAGGCGTTCCTGGTGAAGTTCGTTGATTCTGACCTGAGGAATTTCCATGAGGAAAATGTTGCTGGCATGGATATCGATGCACAAATCCGAGCCGGACAGATCTTCGAAGATTTTTGCAGCCACATATTCAGTCATGGAGCCGTCCTGACTGCCCGGAAATACCCGGTTCATATCCAGGTCAAAAGCCGGGATTCCCCGGGTAATCGAGTCGATGCCCAGAGGATTCATGGCCGGATAGATGTCTATGATGCCGTTCAGATATTCCGGATGCGCCTGAATCCTTTTGTTGATTTCATAACATACATACTGCCCTTCTAATTCATCCCCATGGATTCCGGTGACAATGCTGATCCTTTTTTGCGCCTTCTGACTGCCGCCAGTCAGCCGGTTCTTTCGTATTTTAAGAGTTTCCAGAACCGGAAGCGAGACTTCCGCGATCGTTTTAATCATGTTCTTATCCTTCTTCCATTTTTACATATACTTTCTTTGCCTGCCTGGCATTTCCCAGGAAGACACCTTTGTTAAGGGCGCAGTCCCAAGCATCCCGCCCTACGGCAAACACAAGGCAGGACTCGTCCATCACACGGTTGTTTGTCGGATCAAATCCTTTCCAGTTTCCGTCCTGCCAGGTTTCCACCCAGGCGTGCGTCTCACCTTCTCCCGGAACCGTTCCCGCCGCATATCTGGCAGTGATTCCGTCTTCTCTTAACAGAGCCAAAAGGATCTGCGCATAGTCCTGACAAACACCGTATCCCGATTTGAAGGCATCCTCCGCAGTTGTATTTATGTCAGTGCTGCCGCTTTGATAGGCAAAATGATTCCACAGGACTTCCATCCAGGCCTCTGTCCGCTCCCAGGGTGTAACGGCACTTTTTAAATTAGATTTTTGCGCATCTGCAAATGTTTTAATCCTTTCGCCTGCCATGGTCCGAACCGTGTGGCACCGGTACATCCCAAGCTGTATATAATCTTTTATCTCTGTCTCCATCGGCATATAAACCGCTGCCACCGCAGTCACAGAAGCTCGGAAAAATAAACTGTCTTTTTCAATCTTTCCATATAAAAGCTGATTGCCGAAAGAATCCATGCGTCGGCTTTGAAAATGCGGGCAGGGTTCTATCCGGCAGCTGCAGGTTAAGATATCCTGTGTCTGTCTGTGCTGCGGCAAGCACCGCAGGCTGTAAAAGTGGTGGGAAACAGGAGAAGAAAATAGAATGTGAAGTTCGTAAGTCAGTTTCCATTTTTTCAAAATATCTCTCCTGCCAGCCGTTACAGGATCTGTTCGATCTGCCGGATCATCTCATGATAATTCAATTCTTTTTCTTCCACCAGGCTTTTCAAATATTCCAGTACTTCCCGATGGTATTTCAGACTGCACCGGTCGATTCTGCCTGCCAGACGGCAAATCTCCCGGTGCAGATTTTCTTTGTTTTCATGCAGCCTTGCATACAAGTCGATCCGCTCTACACGTTTTCCGACCTTTAACAGGTTGCGCACATTTTCATTTAAAATATGATCGTCGCAGATGCCGTTGAACGCCATCAGATTATCCAGCACTTTCTGAAACTCGATCAGAGGCGCCTGGCTGTCTGCCGCTTTTTGCATGGCGTAGATTGCCAACTGAATATAGGAAAGAGCCTCCGTACCAATCTCTTCTCTTAAGACGATGGCGTTGTCATAGGCTCGTTTAAGGTTGCTCATCAGAGAATTGCAGTCTGTTTCGTCAAAGGAATATCTCCTGATAAAATCCTCTTTGGAAGTATAAATATTCGGTATTTCCAGCGCCAGGCAGAATTTGCCGTAATCCGCCACGGTGTCGATCAATGTATCATACGTTCTAAAATATAATTTCATCGTCGTATAGACCCGCTCTGTGTACCGTCCGAGCCAGTATAATCGATCTGTTTGTTCTACTGAGATAACACCCATGTGTCTTTAAATCCTCCTCCCTGCGATGAATTTACGATAAAAGAATCCGGTGTCCGGGAAAATCTTGTAAGTCCGCTTTTCCACACTTTCGTTCTTTTACCGGATAATACAAAAGCTCTTAAGTCTGCTTTCCTGGGAACAGGCTTTCCGTTCTCTATAATACTCAAATCTTCAAAATCAATCACTTCCTGCGCGATAAATCTTCTGGGTTCTTTTTTTAGAAGCGCAAGAAACCGCTCTTTTTCTTTCGATGTCATCTGGTTGGCAAATACAACACCGTAACCGCCCGCTTCCGCTACATCTTTTAGTACCAACCTGTCAAAATGTTCCAGGACAAATTGGTAGTCTTCCTCATAAAAAGGCAGATAAGTGGGCGCATTTTTCAGAATCGGCTCCTGAGACAGATAATAGCGGATCATTTTCGGAACAAAATAGTAGATTCCCTTGTCATCCGCCACGCCGTTGCCGGGCGCGTTTAAAAGAGCCACGTTTCCTTTCTGGTACACGTCGAATATATGCGGAATACCGATCAAGGATTCTGGATTAAAGGTCAGCGGATCCAGATATTCATCGGAGATACGCCTATATACGGCGCCTACTTTCTCTTTTTTCCCTGTATAATCCACATAATACAGACAGTCTTCCAGGGTCTCCAATTCACTGCCGTTCACAAGTTTTGCTCCTGTCTTCTCTGCCAGATAAGAATGTTCAAAGTATGCGGCATTGTATCGTCCCGGTGTAAGGATTACATTGATGCCCCCTGTGTTGACCGCATCCATAGTTTCTTTTAAAAGCTGCGCGTAGTTGCGGTTATCCGCAGGATGCGCTTTCTGGTATGCCATAGGGGAACACCGCCTGCAAAGTTCCCGGGCGATCATAGGATAGGAAGCGCCGGAAGGCACTCTTAAATTGTCTTCCAGGATATACCATTTCCCGTTTTTTCCTTTCACCAGATCAATGCCTGATATATGGGAGTATACGCCGCCGGGCGGGCAGATGCCTTCGCATTGAGCCAGGTAGCCGCTGGAAGTGTATACAAACTCCTCCGGGATTATGTTATCCTTTATAATCTGCTTTCCTGCGTAAATATCTTTCAGAAAAAGATTCAGTGCGTCCACTCGCTGTATCAGTCCTGCTTCCAGGACTTGAAACTCTGGGTTTGTAATAATTCTTGGAATCACATCAAAGGGAAATAGCTGTTCTTTAAATGTGTTATTTTTATAAATGCCAAATTTTACACCATATCTGGCAAGCTGTTCGTTGACTGCGCTTTCACAAGCGTATAAATCTTTACCGTACAATCTGCTCCTCCTGATATATTTCTTGAAATACTGTGGTTATTTTTTCTGCGCTGCTGCCGAGAATGCGGATGACGGTGTCCCCATAAGCGGTTTGGGTCACGCCGCCCTCCAGGCCGGATAATTCATCAATCCGGTCTCTGATGCGCCTGACCCGGTCTTCCGCATTAAAATCGCTGCAGATAATCATATTTCCCAGATGAGAATACCCTTCATAAAGTCCGAATCCCTGCATATCCATCTGTTTTGGCTCATATCTGGCAAAATCTCTGTATACAATCCTGCCTTCTCTGCGGATCGTAACTTTGTTCTGAAATCTGCGATATAGAAAATGTTCTCCATGAGCCGCTCTTCCGCAGGTCAGGATGTCCCACATGATAAATTCCGCAGAGGGGTTTTCCAAGTCTGCTTCGATCTCGCTTCTATAATCCGCGTCCCGAAAGGGGATGGCCGGAAGCGGTGCATAGCAAAGGGAGGCATGGTCTTTCACCTGAATATGTACTTTTCTGGACGCATACCCTTCTTCCATCCGGTGAATCTTTTCATAGGACTGAGAAGTAAGCTCCATATGCGCCTGTCTATTCACACAGATACGGATTTCCTGCCGGTCTCCTGCCAGGATGCCTGCAGACGCGGCCAGAAGCATGACAGACATCACATCTTTTTTTTCATAAAATGGGCGCATCACTTTAAAAGGCGCGGTGAAAGACATATCGTTTAAAATGGTCTTTCCGTCTTTCAGGAATGCTTCCAGATTCAGTTTTGATATTTTTCCAAAGGCGTTTTCCATCATTTAACACCCTTCTAACAGCACATTTTTCTGAATCCATGTGATGATTTCATCCACGCCGGCGTTTTCCCTTATATTAGTGAATACAAAAGGGCGGCTGCCGCGCATCTTTTTAGAATCCTGCTCCATCACAGTTAAGTCCGCGCCTACATAAGGCGCCAGATCGATCTTATTGATCACCAGCAGGTCTGAGCGTGTGATCCCCGGACCGCCTTTTCTGGGTATCTTATCTCCTTCCGCCACATCAATTACAAAGATTGTGGCATCTACCAGCTCCGGACTGAAAGTTGCGGACAGATTATCCCCGCCGCTTTCAATAAACAGAAGTTCGAGGTCAGGGAAACGCTGAAGCATCTCGTCCACCGCTTCCAAATTCATGGAAGCATCTTCACGGATTGCCGTGTGCGGACAGCCCCCTGTCTCTACGCCGATGATCTTCTCCATGGGGAGAATGCTGTTTTTGCATAAAAATTCTGCGTCCTCTTTGGTGTAAATATCATTTGTGATAACGCCGATCTCATAATCAGCTGCCATTTTTCTTGTCAATGCTTCTATTAAAGCCGTTTTTCCGGAACCGACCGGTCCGGCGACTCCTATCTTTACATAAGACATAAAGTATATCTCCTATTTATAATAGCGTTTCTGCCTTTCTTTGCCCGACACTTTTGCTTCATGACATATAGATCCGGGAGTAAAGTCCTTC
>CAJUMT010000091.1 GCA_910587495.1 uncultured Lachnospiraceae bacterium
CTCTTTTTTTGTTTAGCACGCCTAACCCGGAACAGGGAAGATCCGCAAGCAGAATATCCGCTTTTTCAACAGAATCAGCATCCGGTATGGTTGCGTCCATACAGACCGCCTTTATATTCCGCGCACCCATTCTGTCTATATTTTCCTGAATCAAACTTACTTTGTAATCGGTAAGATCTCTGGCCTCCACCATGCCGGTCCCTTTCATCAGTTCTGAAAGATGCAGGCTTTTGCCTCCCGGCGCGGCGCATACATCAATGCAGTAATCCCCCGGTTTTGGCGCCGCTAAAAGAGCAGCTCTCATAGAACTTGCATCCTGCACCTGGTAAAGTCCTTCTCGAAAAGAAGGCAGCGCCCGCAGATGATCATAGTTTTCCAAAAACAATCCGCAGGGAACGCTTTCTATTTCCCGGGCACGCACGCCTTCTTGCTCCAGGCGCCGTATCAGTTCCTCTTTCGTCGTTTTCAAAAGATTAATCCGGACCGTTGTCTGCCTTTCTTCGAACTGACTCTCAAGCATCCGGACAGCCATCTTTTCCCCATACTCTTCCGTCCACTGCCTGACAATCCACTCTGGAGTGGAATATCGGACGGACAAATCCGGCAAAGGCACTGTATGAATATTTCTGGCCAGATTTCTAAGCACGCCGTTTACAAAACCTTTCAGGTTCACAAAACCCTTTTTCCCTGCCAGCTTTACGGCCTCACTGCATACAGCCGCATCCGGCACGCGGTCCATATATTTTAACTGGTATGCCGACATTCTGAGAATATTCCGAATCACCGGCTTCATCTTATGAACCGGAACTTTGGAAAACCGACCGATCAGATAGTCAAGCTCCAGCATCCTCTCTATGGTTCCTTCTGTCAGACGGGTTAAGAAAGCGCGCTCCTGCTTACTTAAATACTGGTATTTTTCCAAAGCGCCCCGGAGAGCCACATGACTGTATGCTTTCTGTGAAGTAATTTCTAAAAGCAGTTCCAGCACAAGCGCCCTGACATTTACATGAGTTTCAGTCACGTCTGCGTCCTCCGAATAAAAGTACCAGCCGCAGAAGCGACAAAATCGATGCGGCTGCCGCTGCCACATACGTCATGGCGGCTGCGGACAATACTTTCTTTGTATAACCCAGTTCCGTATCAGAAAGCATATGGGTGTCTCCTAAAATAGCAACTGCCCTGGCAGAGGCGTTAAACTCCACCGGAAGGGTGACAAGCTGAAACAGTGTCCCCAGCCCAAAGCATAATAGCCCTACCTGGATCAGCGTATAAGAACTGCCAAAGAAAAGTCCCAGAAGAATAATGGGAAACGCCGCCTTTGTGCCTATATTCGCCACAGGAACTAAAGAATTACGAATCTTTAAAGGAGCATAAGACCGGTCGTCCTGGATAGCATGCCCGCACTCATGGGCCGCCACCCCGATCGCCGCCACAGAAGAAGATCCATAGACTGTATCAGACAGGCGAAGTACTTTACTTCTTGGGTCATAATGGTCTGTCAGATTTCCCCGGATATGCTCCACACGCACATCATAGATTCCGGAACCGTGCAAAATTTTCTGCGCCGCCTGTTCGCCTGTCAGTCCGGAATAACTTCTTACCTGGGCATATTTTTTATAAGTTGTATTTACTTTTGCCGACGCCCACATGGATAAAAGCGCGCCGATGATTACCAGAATATAGGTTGCGTCATAAAAAAACATACTATTTTCTCCTGATTACAGTTTTATTATCATCCCAGAACCGTGCCTGTTTTTACAGGAAATCCTCTAAGAAACGCGCCTGCCTCCATCCGTCTGCGCCCTTCTAACTGCAGTTCTCTGACAGCCAGGACGCCGTCTCCTGTCTGTACGGTCAAGGAATCTTTTGTCACAGTCAGTATCTCACCGCAGGCGCCTTTTGATGCACCGGGCGGACACACTTCACAATCCCATATTTTCAAAGTCTTTTCGTCCAGTTCTGTATAAGCGCTGGGCCATGGGTTTAATCCGCGCACCAGCCGTTCAATAGATAACGCGTCTTTTGTCCAGTCGATTTTGCCCATTTCCTTCGTCAACATGGATGCGTAGGCGGTGGGGGACTCTCCTTGTTTCTCAGGCTGTAAAGTCCCTGCTTCCAATCCTGCAAGCGTCTCAACGCAAAGCTTTGCGCCTGCACTGCTTAATTTTTCAAACAGGCTGCCGCCCGTCTCCTTTTCATCCAAGGGCACAATTGTTTTAAGCAGCATATCCCCGGTATCCAGGCCTTTATCCATCTGCATGGAGGTCACACCGGACTCTTTTTCGCCGTTTATGACCGCCCACTGGATCGGAGCCGCTCCACGGTATTTAGGAAGCAGAGAGGCATGGATATTGATACAGCCGTATTTTTTCATGGTCAGAATCTTTTCGGGAAGCAGCTGCCCGAAAGCTACCACCACAATCACATCCGCCTCTGTTCCTTCCAGATACTGCACAGCCTCATCTTCTTTTATTTTCGGCGGCTGATAGACAGGAAGCCCCTGTGCCACAGCCGCTTCCATCACCGGCGTGTGCAGCCTGGAATGCCCTCTGCCCCCCCGCTTGTCCGGCTGAGTCACCACAAGAGTAATTTTATGCCCTGCCTTAATCAATGCCTCTAGTGTTCCTACCGCAAAATCCGGCGTACCCATGAATATGACATTCATATATGATTACTCCTCCTCGTCATCGTAGACCACATCATGCAGCTCTCCTTCTACCAGATCCACATAAAGTTTGCCTTCCAGATGGTCGCACTCATGAACAATGGCACGGGCTAAAAGTTCTGTTCCTTCCGCCTCGTACTGCTGCCCGTCCTCACCCATATACCGGACGACCACTTCATTGGGCCTTGTGACCTGCCCTGCTTTGTTAGGCACGCTTAAACATCCCTCGTCGTCTGTCTGGGTGCCTGCTGTGCTGACGATCCTGGGATTAAGCATGACTAAAGGTCCGTCTCCTATATCGATCACCACAACCCTTTTCAGTATACCCACCTGCACAGCCGCCAATCCCACGCCGTTGGATTCATACATGGTTTCCAGCATATCATCAATCAACTGCTGTATTTTGGGCGTCACTTCCTTTACCTCTTTGCTTGTCTTACGAAGGATCGGATCTCCTTCCAATCTTATGTTACGAATTGCCATAGTTTTCCTCCTGATTTAAGTTTCGCTGTCTTCTATATTCTAAAATGCATTCAATGGGTTAAAATCGAACTGCACAATTACTTTCTGCCATACAGAATCTTTTTCCATCGTCTTTTCCAATTCCTCTTTCAACTCTATCAGCGCATCAGACATTTTATGCTTCAGGTAAATCACCTTGCGGTATATATCTTTTTTCTTTGTCAGCATGGCGTCGGCGGGGCCTACCATGGTTACACCTTCTCTTTTCATAGACAGAATATGCGCGCCCAGTGTCTGGGTCTGTTTTTCCAGCAATTCTTCCTGAGGGCAAGACAGATAAATACCTAACATAGCATAGGCAGGCGGATATTCCATCAGGTTACGGTAAAGTACTTCCTGGTTATAGAATCTCTCATAATCCTGACTGGCCGCCGCCTGTATGCTGTAATGGTCCGGCATATAGGTCTGGATCACCGCCTCTCCCGGCATCTTCCCTCTTCCGGCTCTGCCTACTGCCTGGGTCAGAAGCTGGAAAGTCCGCTCGGCAGCCCGGTAGTCATTGGCATATAAAGAAATATCCGCCGCCAGCACGCCCACCAGAGTCACATTAGGAAAATCATGCCCTTTGACGATCATCTGCGTCCCCACCAGAACGTCCGCTTCTCCCTTTCCAAAAGCCAGAAGAATGCGTTCATAGCTGTCCTTTGTCCGGGTCGTATCATAATCCATCCGAAGCACTCGTGCCTGCGGGAACAGTTTGTTTACCTCTTTTTCAATCTGCTGAGTACCCGCGCGAAACCCCGAGATATAACGGGAGCCGCAGGACGGACAAGCGTCCGGCATGGGAATCTCATAGCCGCAGTAGTGACATTTCAACCTGCCGTCATTGTGAAGGGATAAGGTCACATCACAGTGGGGACACCGGATAGCTTCTCCGCAGGAACGACAGGATACAAATCCCGAAAGCCCTCTGCGGTTTAAAAACAACATGATTTGCTGCCGGTTTTTAAGCCGCTCCTCCATGGCCGCCTTAAGTTTTCTGCTGAAAATGCTTCTGTTTCCCTCTTTCAGTTCTGCACGAAGATCAATAATACTGACCTTCGGCATCACGGCGTCCCCGATCCGTCCGGTCAGCCGATAAAAGCCATAGATACCCGCCTGCGCCAGGTAGTAGCTTTCTAAAGAAGGCGTCGCGCTTCCAAGAACCACCGCCGCGCCGCACATTTCTGCCCGGAAAATAGCCGCGTCCCTGGCATGGTATCTTGGCACATTTTCGCTTTTATAAGAACTTTCATGTTCTTCGTCCAGAATAATGAGTCCCAGCCGGGAAAACGGCGTAAAAAGAGCCGATCTGGGGCCGATCATCACATCAATTTTTCCATCCCTGGCTCTGACATACTGATCGTACCTTTCCCCGTCCGACAATCGGGAATGCATGACAGACACCCGATCCCCGAAACGCGCATGAAAACGCATAACCGTCTGAACCGTCAGAGCGATCTCCGGGATCAGGACAATCGCCTGCTTTCTCTCTGCGATGACCCGGGAGATCAGTTCCATATAGACTTCTGTCTTTCCGCTTCCTGTCACCCCATGGAGCAGATACGTCTTACGGACGCCTTTGGCATATTCTGCCCAGATCCCCTCCACGGCTTCTGCCTGTTCCTTGTTTAAAGAGACAAACTGCTCTTTTTTTTCAAAATGTCCCTCAAAAGGGTTTCTGTAAACCGTTTTTTCTTCGGTACGGATCATTCCGTCTTCTTCAAATTTTTTAATTACAGAAGGCGTAATCTTAAGCTTTTCCTTAAGGACTTTATAATCCAACGCCTTATGGTCTAAAAGTGCAGATAAAAGCCTGGCCTTCGCCTGGTAGTTTTTCTTTAAATACTCGTCCAACAGCTTTTTCCCTTCTTCTTCGTTTAGCAGAAGGACTGCCTGACGGTCTACGACCTGACGGGTCTTTTGTTTAACCGGAAGTACGGTTTTCAGTGCCTGGTTCATGGTGGAACCGCAGGTCTTACGCATCCATGCCGCCAGCGCAATCAGCTGTGACTCTGCCTGCACACTGCCTGTTACGATTCCTGTTACCTCTTTTATCTTCTCCAAAGGATAATCTGTTGTATCCGAAAAACCGACTGCGTACCCTTTGATCGGACGGTTGCCCATGCCAAAGGGAACATTTACCTGCATCCCCGTCAAAAGCCGGTCTTTTAAGCTTTCAGGCACTTTATACTGGAATATCTTATCCAGCTTTCCGCTGGAAATATCCACAATGACATTGACAAATCTCATCTGTTCTTCAGCCTTCTTCCAAAATCTCCTGTATCAGAACTCTTTCATCCATGGGATATTTTTTCCCTTTAATCTCCTGATAATCCTCATGCCCTTTTCCGGCCAGAACGATCACATCGCCCTTCTGTCCGTGACGAATGGCGTAGCGGATGGCTTCTTTACGGTCGCAGATTTCCACATACTTTCCGTCCGTCCTGCCAATCCCGACCTTAATGTCGTCAATGATCGCCTGAGGTTCTTCAAACCTGGGATTATCCGACGTGATAATCGTCAGATCCGCTAGGCGGCCGGACACTTCCCCCATCTCATACCGGCGCAGCTTCGACCGGTTGCCTCCGCAGCCGAACACACACACAAGCCGGCTGGGATGATACTCTTTTAATGTATTTAAAAGGCTTTCCAGACTCATGGCGTTGTGCGCATAGTCAATCATCAGCGTAAAGTCATCGGATACTTTTATCATCTCTATGCGCCCTTTGGTCTTAACTGTTTTCAGCGCTTCTTTTAAATCATCCTCCGACACTTCAAAATGCCTGCATACGGCAATGGCTGTCAGAGAATTATACACACTGAATACGCCCGGCACGTCAATCTCCGCATCCATGGAAGCCTTTCCGGACACATGATATTTAACCCCCAGATATCCCGGTTTTTTAACCAGCTCCATATGGGACGCACGGTAATCCGCCTTTTCGGAAAAACCGATAGTTTCCAGCCTGCATGTATGACCCGAAAGAACCGTATCAAAATGCTCGTCATCCACATTGGCAATCCCCAGCTTACACTGCCGGAACAAAAGACTTTTACAGGATGCATATTCTTCAAAACTGGCGTGTTCATTCGGCCCTATATGATCCGGGGCAAGATTGGTAAAGATGCCGATCTCAAAAGGAATACCCGCCGTCCTGTGCATCATAAGCCCCTGAGAAGATACTTCCATCACACAGATCTGGCAGCCTGCCTCCACCATATGGAAGAAATATTCCTGGATCAGATACGACTCGGGCGTGGTATTGTCGGCGGGAATATGTCTGTCCCCGATAATCGTTTCAATCGTTCCGATCAAGCCGACTTTGTAGCCTGCATGCTCCAAGATGCCTTTGATCATAAAAGTGGTAGTCGTCTTACCCTTCGTACCAGTAATTCCGATCACTTTCATTTTTTCTGCCGGATGGTCAAAATAGGCGGCAGAGATCAGTGACAGTGCCTGACGGGTATCCGGCACCACCACAAGCGTCACCTGCTGCGGCACTTTGACCCTTTTTTCCGCCACGATAATCTTAGCCCCTTTTAACGCGATCTCTTCCACATGCTCATGGCTGTCATAGACCGCTCCTTTGATGCAGACGAACATGCAGTCTTTAGTGACTTTTCTGGAATCATAAACAAGATCCGTGATCTCGCCTTCCGTCGTCCCGCTTATAATCTCATACTTCAGATTTTCCAGCAGCTTTATAATTGATTTCACATTAAAACCTCCTATTTGAAGTTCCGCAACTGAACTTCCGCTGTTCAGTATAGCATATTTGTGCGGCTCTTGCAATTTCCCCTTTCTACTACTATAATATTAAAATAATCAAAAAATACTACACCGCGGCTACGGATATAGGATATTTGCATCCGTTCCCGGCAGAATCGAGGAATACACATGAATAAGAAAAAAATTGTCGTCGCTCTTGGACATAAAGCGCTGGGAACCACGCTTCCCGAACAGCAGACAGCTGTCAAAGCCGCCGCCAAAGCCGTGGCGGATCTTGTGGAAGCCGACTGTCAGGTCGTCATCTCTCACAGCAACGCGCCTCAGGTGGGCATGATTCATACCGCCATGAACGAATTTGGCAAACAGCACCCTGACTACACATTCGCGCCCATGTCCGTCTGCTCGGCCATGAGCCAGGGATATATCGGATACGATCTTCAAAATGCTATACGGGAAGAACTGCTTGGACGCGGCCTCTATCAACCTGTCACGACAATCCTGACCCAGGTCATCGTCAATCCTTACGATGATTCTTTTTATAAACCGGTAAAAGTCATCGGGCGGGTAATGACAAAAGAAGAGGGGGAAGCGGAAGAAAAGAAAGGGAATTATGTGACGAAAACAGACGGCGGCTACCGCCGTATTGTCTCAGCGCCCAAGCCGGAAGACATAGTAGAGATCGATGCCATCCGCCTTCTGTCAGACGCAGGACAGGTCGTCATCGCATGCGGCGGCGGCGGAATCCCTGTATTAAAACAAGGTAAACGATTAAAAGGCGCCAGCGCCGTTATCGAAAAAGATCTGGCCAGCGGCAAACTGGCGGAACTTTTGGACGCAGACATGCTCCTGCTTTTGACCGGAGAAGAGAAATTGTATCTAAACTACGGAAAAGAAAACTGCCAGCCTCTTAACACCATCAGCGTGGATACGGCACGCGCTTATATCGCGGAAGGACAATTTGACGAAACTTCCGTGCTTCCCAAAGTAGTTGCGGCAGTCTCTTTTGTGTCGGGCAAACCCGGACGGGTAACAGTAATCGCAGATCTTTATGACGCCAAAGAAGCGCTCCAGGAAAAAGCAGGAACGATTATCAAATAATATTTCCGTCAAAAACAAAGATACTGCCCATCCATGACAGCGTAATACAAACTGTCCGTTTCATCTACCGCCGCCTGACCGGCTGTGGCTTCGGTCACCGCTTTTATGATCTCCGGCACCCGGGCGGCGGGAACGAGAACGGTAAACTTAACCTGATCCGTATACTCGGCATCTGTTATGGGAATTTCCTTTGAACCAAACAGATACTGCAGCTTTCCGATTCCGTTATAATCCGTCCCGACTGTCAGACGCGTCCCCCAGTATTTTGTGATCATACGACTGTTTTTCAAACCTTCCTGAACCGCCGCGGAGTAAGCGCGCACCAGGCCGCCTGTTCCAAGGAGTGTGCCGCCGAAATATCGGGTAACTACAACTGCCGTATTGGTAAGGCCTGCTTTTGATAATACGTCCAGCATAGGACGGCCTGCCGTCTGGGAAGGCTCGCCGTCATCACTGCAGCGCATGGTTTCCTGACGCTCTCCTAAAATAAAAGCGGAACAGTTGTGCCTGGCGTCCCAGTATTTTTTTCTCATTTCTTCGATAAAAACCAGAGCTTCATCCTCCGTCTCCACCGGACGGATCGTTGCGATAAATCTGGATTTTTTCTCTGTAATCTCACCGACACCGCCTTCGTAGACGGTCTTATATTGTTCTACCATAGTACCTCTCCTATTTTAAGTTCCGCAACTTCACTTCCAATGCCCCCGTACTGAGAGGATTTCCGTTCGCCAAAAGATGCGTCCGTAAATCCTCTCGGGCATTGTCCGTTTCGTTGCTGTTTCAAGTTCCGCTACAACTGCAGTTCTTGTAAAAACCGGGAAGGTTCCAGTTCGTGGCTGAATTGTTTCTTCGCGAAGCAGATGGTCAGTTCTTCTTTGGCGCGGGTCATGGCCACATAGAACATACGCCGCTCCTCTTCCAGATCCGCGTCCAAGACCGCTTTCTTATATGGAATGATCCCTTCCGCCGCATCTAAAATAAATACTTGTTTATATTCCAGCCCTTTGCTGCTGTGCATGGTCGTAAGCTGCACGCTGTCTTGTACCTCTCGCTGTTTTCGGCGCATTTGTTCCATCTCTTCTTTGTACTTTTCTATGTAGTCAAACCATTCTTCATAAGTCTTAAAAGGCTTCGCGCTCTCCTGCAGTTCATTGGCCATATCAAGCAGTTCACTCTCCTCCATCCTGCGAAATCTGGCGTATTCTCTCAGATAATCATCATAGCCTACTACATTCCGTATATAACTGACAGCCGCGAATGGTCCCATTCTGCCCAACATCTTCAGATCATACTGCAGCCTTTCCACCTTATCGCATACATACTCCTTATCTTCATAATACATAAGGATATGTTCCCAGGATATGATCTCTTCGTCCAAGCACTCCCGGTTCATATACCGTTTCGGACGGTTTAAAATTGGCAAAAGGTCTTTTCGTAAGCCGGATCCTTTCGCCAGGCGAATATAACAGAACAGATCCCTAGCAATCCAGTGTTCATACAGATTGGGCAGGACGTCCTTTACCTGAAAAGGAATATTATATTCCATCAGCTTCTGAATCAGCATACGGGGCTGGGTGTTAGTTCTGTAAATGACGGCAGTATCCGACCAGTTTCCCCCCTGCTTTCTGTATCTGTCCAGTTCTTTTAAAATATATAAGCACTCTTGCTGCTGATCCTGAAAGGCAGGCGTCCTGACCGGTTTTCCTTCCTCCCTGCAGGCGCGGATCTCCTTTTCAAAACGCACCTGATTCTTTTGTATGACCTTTCCGGCAGCCTCCACGATCCGGACAGTGGAGCGAAAATTTTCGTTTAACACTACTTTTTTGCAGGAAGGATAGTCTTTGGGAAAATTCAGCATGATCTCCGGCTTTGCACCCCGGAAACGATAGATGGATTGATCGTCGTCTCCTACGATAAACAGATTATTTTCCGGCGCTGCCAGGAGTTTCAAGATATCGTACTGGATCTGGTTGATATCCTGGAACTCGTCCACCAGAATATATTGATATTTTTTCTGCCACGCGGACAAAATATCCGGACGCTTGGACAGAAGCTCCAAAGTATAGACCAGCATATCGTCAAAGTCCAGCTGACGGGCTTTACGTTTCTTTTCTTCATATTCCCAGCAGATATTCTGAAACTGCTCCTTTGAACAGTTTTTGGGAAAATAATGCTCCAGAGAAATCCGCTCGTTTTTTATAAGGCTGATTTCAGCAGAAACAGCAGCTAAAAATTCATTCTCGTCTTCCGGCTCCAAATGCTGACGGGCAACGGCTTCCTTTATATACTGGCGTCCCGTCTCCTCCCGCAGAATATTTGACGCGGTATACCCATAGGCAAGTTTTAAAATTCCGAAAAAAACGCCGTGAAAGGTTCCGAAAGACACTGCTGTCCCTGCCCCTTCCATAAGATGTAAGAAGCGCTCTTTCATCTCCACGGCGGCCGCCTTGGTGAAAGTAATCACCAGGATTGAAGACGGGGAAATCTTGCAGTCCTGCACCAGATATTGTACTCTTCTTGTTACTACGGTAGTCTTGCCCGAACCCGGGCCTGCGAGAACCATCAGCGGCCCGTCCTTATGACAGACCGCCATGCTCTGTGATTTTGTATAAGAACTCATAGATCAGCTTAACTTTTCAATGGCTTTTTTGATGCGGGCAATGGATTCTTCTTTCCCAATAATTTCCAGGATTTCCGTAGCTCCGCAAGGTGTCATCTGTTTTCCGGAAGCGGCTGTGCGGATGGGCCACATCACATACCCGTTTTTGTAGCCCTTTTCTGCCACATAGGCGCTCAGCATCCCATATAGGGCGTCATTGCTGTAATCCTCCTGGGTCTCCAAAAGAGGCAGCACTTCTTTTAAAACCGTCAAAGACGTCTCCGCATTCGTCTTCATTTTTTTGTGCGTATACATGGATACGTCGTATTCCGGCACGTCCTCAAAGAAATCAATCAATTCCCTGATATCCGGAAAGATTTCGATCCGGGTCTTTACCATCTGTGCGATCTTGCGGAAATCATACTCTTTTGTAATGACTTCTTTCATGATCGGAAGCGCTTTTTCATAAAACGCATCAAAATCCATCGCTTTGATATATTCGCCGTTCATCCACTTTAATTTTCCATAGTCAAAGACGGCCGGAGATTTGCTCATATGACGGTAATCAAATTTTTCCACCAGTTCTTCAAGAGAAACAATCTCCTGGTTGTCCTCCGGAGACCAACCAAGCAGCGCCACAAAGTTTACAACTGCTTCAGTCAAAAACCCCTGATCAATCAGGTCTTCATAGGAAGAATGCCCGCACCGCTTGCTGAGCTTTTTATGATTTTCGTCGGTGATCAAAGGGCAATGCACATAGACCGGCACTTCCCAGCCAAATGCCTCATACAACCGGTTATATTTGGGTGAGGAAGAAAGATATTCATTTCCGCGTACCACATGGGTAATACCCATCAGATGATCGTCTACCACATTGGCAAAGTTATAAGTAGGATATCCGTCGGATTTAATCAGGATCATATCGTCCAGTTCTGCGTTGTCTACAGTGATATCTCCATAGATTGCGTCATGGAACGTGGTTGTTCCGGTCTGGGGATTGTTCTGGCGGATCACATAGGGCGCGCCCGATGCCAGCTTTTCCTCTACCTCTTCTTTAGACAGACGCAGGCAATGCTTGTCATAAATACTGATCTCCTTACCTGCCACTTCCTGCTTTAAGCTCTCTAAACGCTCTTTGTCACAAAAACAATAATAAGCCTCTCCTTTTTCAATCAGCTTTTTAGCATATTCCAGATAGATACCGGAAGCCTGGCGTTCGCTCTGTACATAGGGTCCCACTCCGCCATTCTTATCCGGGCCTTCGTCATGGATCAGACCTGTCTTCTGAAGCGTGCGGTAAATAATATCCACCGCTCCCTCCACTAAGCGTTCCTGATCCGTATCTTCTATGCGGAGCAGAAAATCTCCGCCCTCATGCTTTGCGATCAAATATGCATACAGTGCCGTGCGAAGATTCCCCACATGCATCCGCCCGGTAGGACTAGGCGCAAATCTTGTCCGTACTTTTTTCATAATGTCCTCCTTAATGTCTACTTTAACCATATGAAACTTCCAAATTGCGACACCCCGATTATATACGATTATGTATGCTTTTACAAGCAACAATTTAAAGTGAACTTCTTGTATTATGGGTGAAAATCAGTTATAATTTCTCTGATAAATACAGCAGGAGGCGTTTTATGAAGAGGAGATGCAGGTTAAAACATGCTTTTGCAGGAAAAAGCCTGGCAATCATCCTCGCGGCTGTGCTGGCAATACCTGTTCCCGGGTTGGAGCGGGCATCTGTGGCATATGCCGCGGAGATGGCGGAAGCAACAACAGAAACAGAAGGAGAGACGGCAGCGGAAGTAAGTGAAGAAAAAGGAACAGAAGAAGTGACAGAAACAAATACAGAAGCAACAGCGGAGGGGCAGCCTGAAGACTGTTGAGGCTTCATGTGCCCGTATGATTTGCGGGCATATTCTTTTCTTGGATGAAAAGCAGGAGGAAGGGCAATAGAAGGAATGAAAATATTATTGGTATCCTTGGGATGTGACAAGAACCTGGTGGATTCGGAGGTGATGCTGGGACTTCTGGCGAAGGAGGGGTATACTTTTACCG
>CAJUMT010000092.1 GCA_910587495.1 uncultured Lachnospiraceae bacterium
AGAAACTGGCCTAAATTTTTTCAAAAAGTTGTTGCATAACTATTGACAAAATGCAGGGGCAAAAAATATATAACAAATAGATTGAGAAGTTTGCTTTTTTGATATATAATAATTTATAAAAAAGGTTTTCACTTATTATGATATTGTAGGGAGTGGGTGAGGAAAAGGACTATGGGGAGAATATACAAGTATGGCAGAAAAAGATATTGCAGAGAAGACTTTAGAGGATTATAACGACGTATTTGCGGATATTGTCAATGTATTACTGTTCCAGGGCAGGCGTTTTGTTAAAGAAAATGAATTGGAGGAAGAAAGCCCGAATTCCAGTTATAAAGCTGATGGCAAGTTACATGCTCAGGAGCGGGATGTTGCAAAGTATTGGAAGAAAGGACTTGTCCGTATTGCATTATATGGATTGGAAAACCAGACAGGTGTGGACGGTGACATGCCACTTAGATTGATCTCTTATGATGGAGCGGCATACCGCGCACAGCTTTTGACGGATAAGGAAATGAAGGAAAAAACCGGAAAAGTGGCACCGAGGTATCCTGTGGTGACATTAGTTTTATATTTTGGATATGACAGACATTGGAAAAAGCCGAGGACACTTTTTGAATGTCTTGAGCTTCCGGAAGAGATAAAACCGTATGTGAATGATTATCGTATGAATTTATATGAGATTGCATATCTTAGTGATGAACAGGTACAGATGTTTACCAGTGATTTTAAAATCGTAGCAGATTATTTTGTGCAGATGCAGAAAAATAAAAACTATGTGGCAACAGAAGTCACAATAAAACATGTACATGAATTGCTCCAGCTAATGGCAGTTATGACACAGGACAACCGTTTTGAAAATGTATATAGTTCTGATATGGAAAGGGGGGCGACAACCATGTGTGAAGTATTAGATCGCATAGAGAACAGGGGCATCCAGAAGGGAGAAGATACAATTCTTTCTTTAATGAATTACTTGTTGAAGAATAATCGGGCCGAGGATGCAAAAAAAGCAACGGAAGATAAGGCGTACAGAAATAAACTGCTCACGGAAATCTTTGATGAAAAACTATAAGCTCTAAAAAATGGAGTTCAAAAAACATAAATTTTCTCTGGCAATCTCTGGCGGCATATGTTATACTTTCCATATGACATAATGTTTCATAAAAGTCAGGATTTCTACAAAAGATAAAATTTTCCGCCAGGCGGCCTTGCGCTCTTAGACACCAGGCGCTGCCTGCGGGAAATCATTTCATGAGGAGATTCTCTCCCAAAGCCTGTTTTTGTGCCAGGCTGATTATCCCATATGAAAAATAAAGAAAAAACAGGAAATACGATTGTTTATCCAAGTAAAATCATTTACAATAAAGGTAAGCCCTCTGTGTTTCCTATACATAGAAGGTGCAGTATGGACAAGATACAAAAAGCCGCGTCAGATGCGGCACAAACTCCTAAATCCGGCAGCCAGCCTTTAGAGGACCAAGCGCTTAAAGAAGCGGCCCGATTGTTCGGAGAGGAACTGATGCCGCTGGTGGGTGTCAAAGGGACAGTCAAAAGAATTGCTCCCACAGAACAGGTAGAGCTGGTTCCGCAGGGTTTTAATGAAGACTTTAATTACGAAATGGTTGACGGAAGCTGGACGCATTTGGAATTTGAAAGCGACAGTATTAGTGAAGACGATCTGCGGCGGTTCCATGTGTATGAAGCGATCATCAGTTATAATCATAAGGTAAAAGTATATACCTGTGTATTATGCAGCTCTAATGTGAAAAAACTCAGAAAAAGTCTGGAACAGGGACTGTATAGTTACAAAGTAAAGCTTGTGCGCCTGAAAGATAAAAATGCAGACAGGATCATTCCTATTTTGGAACGCAGGCAGGAAAGACGCGGTTTGCGCCGCCGGGAACTGTTGGAAGTACTCTTAACGCCACTGATGGATGGCGGTATGCCCCACGCAGAACGGATATCCCGGGGAATCCGGATGCTGAAAAAGGAACGAGGGCATCTGAAGCATGATGAACTGACGCAAATGGAGAGCGTGCTGTATACATTGGCGATGAAGTTTCTTAACAGAGAAGAATTAAAAAAGATCAGAGAGGAGATATGTATGACCGTATTAGGAGAAATGATACTGCAGGATGGAATTAAACAAGGAAATGAACAAGGGATTAGAGGCGCAGTTTCAATCTTAGAATCCTTGGGTATTCCGCCGCAGACGATCCTTGCCAAAATCCAGGAACAGTATCATCTGAGTGCGGAAGCGGCTGAGAAATATTTGCACGGAAATCAAAACATGTAACCGCTCAAAACTAACCACCAAAATTCTTCGCATTTCGCCGGTGCGCTGTATATAAAAAATAATATTGTTATAAAAGAGGCTAACATCCTTATTGCGTGGATTGGATATACTGTCTAAAATAGAGACAGAAAAACCAATACCATTGTACATAGTGCAAACAAGGAGGACGTTATGCAGAAAATGATGAAGGCCTTAATGGCGGGCGGCGAATATAAGCCGCGTCCGGGTTATCAGCCGACAGAGAGGGAAGAAAGAGACAAAAGGGCTTTGCTAGGTTCCAATATTTTTTATAATCCGACGCTTAAGCTCGTGGAGATCCCGGTTCCGGAACCAAAGGACGATGAGATATTGCTGAAGGTGGGCGGCGCAGCCGTATGCGGTTCCGACACGAATTTTCTTGGGGCTGACAAAGACAATTACAGCCGTTATGCAGGGCATTGTAAACTTCCGTGCGTGATCGGGCACGAGTTTTCCGGGGAGATCGCGGCAGTCGGCAAAAATGTAAAGGAACTGAAAGTCGGCGACCTGGTGGTGGCGGAAACAATGGCGTGGTGCGGGGAATGTCTTGCCTGCCGAAGAGGCCAGTTTAACCAGTGCGAAAATCTGGAAGAGATCGGTTTTTCCCTGAACGGGGCGTACGCGGAATATCTGGTGGCGAAGGAAAAGCTCTGCTTTAAGGTTGACGGACTGGTGGACGTCTATGGAAGCAAGAAACGTGCGCTGGAAGTCGCGGCCATGATCGAACCGATGGCGGTCGCCTATAACGGCGTCTTTACAAGAGGCGGCGGGATTGAGCCGGGCGGGCATGTAGTTGTGTTTGGCTGCGGACCGATCGGACTTTCGGCGATCTCGCTTTTGAAGACGTCCGGCGCGGCGCGGATTATCGTCTTTGACCCCAACAAGACCCGCCAGGCGCTTGCGAGGGAGGTAGGGGCTACCGATACGTTCGATCCTTTTGAATACTGGAATAAAGGAGAAAAGCTTTCCGACCTTGTCATGAAGGTTACAAAAGGCGTGGGTGCGGCGATGGTTGTGGAAGCGACCCATAAGCCTTCGGAAAATATTCCGGAAGCGGTCGATATGCTGGCGCCCTTCGGAACGATCGCGCAGATCGGCATAACGGCCAATACGGTGGAGCTTCATCCGGTGTATATGCAGAAGAAGGGAGCGAATTATCATTTCGCAATCGGAAGCTCCGGACACGGCACCTGGCCGAATGTGATCCGGCTGATTGAGTCGGGAAGAGTCGATCCGAGCAAATATTTATCGAAATGCTATCACCTTGAGGATTCCATCGAAGCGATTCAGGCGGCGGCGAAAGCCGAAGGCGGAAAATTTGTTGTTACACCCAACTGGTGAGTTTTACATATGCCAGTTTTCAATTACTCCTAAATATGATAATAACCCGCAGAGAAGGAACGGTCAGGGTTCGCCCCGGCAGGTTCCTTTTCTGCGTTTGGTTTTAAAATAAAAGAACGAAGGTAATCCATGCCAAAGAGCATTCGGGCAAAAAACAGTCAGGATGCTCTTTTTTTGTGCGTAAAAGAACCGGCGGACGAAGCAGCACGGGGAAATAATACCTCCTGCCGGAATCATCTTAAATAAGCAATATTGTTATGAAAGGTAAGAATAAACTGATAGCTATTCTTTATTAAAAATTATAACATAAGACCATAAAAAAACAACAATATACACATATCAAATGCGAAAGGAGAGTTTGACATGGGGAATAAGATATCGGACTTTAAAATGCTTCGCAAGAAGAATGAAGAGCTGCGGTACAACCTTGTCGCCATGATGGATTATGCAGGCTCCGGCCATCCGGGAGGTTCTTTATCTTCCATGGAGATCCTGACCACCTTGTATTATGGCGGGTTTTTAAGGACAGACGCTGAACATGCTAAGGATGCAAACCGTGACCGTTTTGTGATGTCCAAAGGGCATGCCAGCCCGGCACAGTATGTGATCCTGGCGGATCAGGGGTATTACAGCAAAGATACTTTGCGGGTATTTGATGCAAACAACAGTATGCTGCCGAAGCACTGTAACCATAAATTGACGCCTGGTGTGGACGCATCTACGGGAGCGCTGGGACAGGGGATGTCGATGGCGGTGGGTATGGCTATGGCGGCTCAGATGGACGGCGCGGGCTATGATGTTTACTGTGTGCTGGGTGACGGAGAATGTCAGTCCGGGGAGATCTGGGAGGCGGCTATGTCCGCGGCCAAGTACCGCCTGGACAATCTGAAAGTGATCGTGGACAACAACCGCCTTCAGATCGACGGTTTCAGCGACGACATCATGCCGCTGGGGGATCAGAAGGCCAAATGGGAAGCCTTTGGCTGGAATGTAGAAGTCTGCGACGGACATGACCTGGAAGCGCTTCATAAAGCTCTTGCATCAATGGCGTCCGTGGAAGGAAAGCCTTCGGTTCTGATCGCGGACACGACCAAAGGAAAGGGCGTTTCCTTCATGGAGAATGACGCCGACTGGCACAGCCGCAAGATGACAAAAGCGGAAGGCGTCCAGGCATTGAAAGAGATTAAGGAAGCTTACGAAGCGTATGGCTTTGAAGACATCGAGTCGTCGATCATGTTCCTAAGCCCCGAGGAGCTGGCGGAACTTACCGGAAAGGAGGAAGCATAACATGGCAGGAGCAAAGGATCGTTCCCTGGTCAGCAAGGAGATTTTCGGCCCTTTGATGGTGGAACTGGGAAAAGAGTATCCGGATATTGTAGTCTGTGATACGGACCTGATGCGCTGCTTCGGGACAAAGGGCTTCATGCAGGCTTACCCGAAACGCCATATCAATTTCGGGATCGCGGAGCAGAACTGTATGGCAACTTCCGCCGGTATGGCGCTTTGCGGCAAGAATGTATTCTCCAGTTCTTTTGCCAATTTCGCGACCAAGAGGGCCTGCGACCAGGTGAGCATCTCCGTATGCTACAACCAGGCAAATGTAAAGGTGTGCGGCTTATACGCCGGGCTGACTGCGGAGAAAAACGGCGGCACGCATATCGGAGTGGAAGATGTGGCAGTGATGAGAAGCTTCCCCGGGATGGCCGTAGTAGAGGCGGCGGATACATACGAACTGGAAGCTATTACCAGATATATGGCGGCTTACAAAGGGCCGGTTTATTTCCGGCAGCCGAAGATGTACCTGCGCCATGTATATGACGCCGTACCGGAATTTGAACTTGGAAAAGCAAAATGGTTAAAAGAAGGAACGGATGTTACATTGATCGCCTGCGGCATCACCGTGGGGATCTGCCTGGACGCGGCTGACCTTCTTCGGGAAAAAGGAATCAAGGCCGGTGTCCTGAACGTGCCTTCCATCAAGCCGATTGACACGGAGGCGATCCTGAAAGCGGCGTCCATGACAAAACAGATCGTTACCTGTGAAAACCACAGCATCATCGGCGGCCTTGGAAGCGCGGTGGCGGAAGTGCTGGCGGAGCACAACTGTGACGTGAAACTTAAGCGTGCGGGCCTTAAAGACTGTTTTGGCATGACAGCTTCCCTGGCTTATCAGCTGGAAGCAAACGGCCTTACGAAAGAAGCCATTGCAGCGCAGGTCTGTGACATGAAATAAAAAACAAAAACAACGGAACTTATAATTTAGGAGGATTAAATATGAAATCTTTAACAGCATTTATGCATGGTCCTAAGGACCTGCGCCTAGAGACGGTGGATGTGCCGGAATTAAAGCCGACACAGATTCTTGTAAAAGTGAAAGCTTCCGGTATCTGCGGAAGCGATGTGGAGTGTTATCTGGGCCATTCCAAGGAAGGACGTTATGACTTAGGACCTTATACGCCGGGACATGAATGGTGTGGTGATGTCATCGCCATCGGTTCTGACGTGATCTCCTTGAAAGTAGGGGATCGTGTGACCGGAGAGTGTGCAAATTCCTGCAACCGCTGCTCCATCTGTAAGGAAGGCATCAACAATTCTTACTGCACCAACTGGAACGAAGTAGGTTTTATGCCGACCGCACCCGGAGGGATGGGAGAGTACCTGGTAGGCGAAGAGCAGTTTTGCCATAAGGTGCCGGATACGATGAGCTATGTGGAAGGCGCGCTGGTAGAGCCATGTTCTGTAGCATACTACAGCATCTACGGACGCGACGGCTTTGTGGCAAGGACGGATGACTGTGTGATCTTCGGCGCAGGCCCGATCGGCCTGTTCGCGGCGACGATCTGCAAGGCGGCGGGTGCGAAGGTTATGATTGTAGACCCGGTAGAATTTCGCCGTAACTTGGCGCTTGAGGTAGTCGGTGTTGACCGGGCGATTGATCCGTTTAACGAGGACGTGGACAAAGTGGTCATGGAAGAGACTGCCGGAGAGGGTGCTTCCTTTATCGTAGAGTGTACCGGAACCGATTTCGGCGTAGGTAAGACTGTGGATATCGCGAAACCGCATGCGAGAATCCGTTTTATCGGGCACTCTATCGGCCGCAAGATTCCGATCGAGATCGGCAAAGCGATCTGGAAGGGCTTAAACCTGCAGGGAAGCGCGGGACAGCCCTGGTTCTTCACAAAGACGATCAAGTTTATGAACCGTGTGAAAAAAGAGATCGATTACAGCAAGTTCGTGACAGGTTATTATCCGCTGGAGAAGATCCAGGACGGTTTCGATATGGCGATCAACCATAAGGATAAAGCGATCAAGGTCATGATCACGATGGATGACGATGTAAAATAAAAGCAGGCGCCCTGGCGCATATATATGCAATCTAAAATGAGAAAGGAAAAAGAAGAAAATGGCAGATAAATGGATTTTTACCGAAAACCCCGCAGTATTTTTTGAAGACACAGTGGTAGGAAGGATGAAGAAAGAACTCTGGGACGCGACCCCGGAAGAGATCGACGAGATCCTTAAGGAGTATGAGCTTCCGAACGAATCCGAGTTCGGCAAGGCAGGATGCTACATCCAGAACACGCCGCGGAACAAAGTGATTGAGAAAAGAAGAAAGAACGACATTGTACTCGTTCCCTGCGGTTGTACGGAAAACCACGGTATCCACAACCCGAGCGGACTGGACACGTTCATGGTTTCCCAGATCTGTGAAGGCGTACGCCGCTATACGGCGAAGAAAGGTTATGAAGTTTCCCTGGCCTTCCCGCCTCTTAACTACGGCGGACATCCTTACCATCACGGCGGTATGCCCGGAACCTGCATCATTCCGGAAGAGACCGTCAGAGAACTTTTAGTCTACACGATTGCAGGGCTGTGGGACGACGGTTTCCGCAAGATCATCCTCGTCAACAACCATGGGCAGAGATGGATCATGGAGTCCGCGGTACAGGAGTTCTACCGCCGTTTCCAGGTTCCGGCGTTCGTGACGATCGTAGAATGGCATCGGGCGATCCGTGAGTTTTTCTATCCGGTCGATGATTTCGAGAATGCCATGACGACGCATTTTGTACACGCGGACGAGGCGGAGACGGCAGTTGCCAACCTGCTCTTCGGCGATATGGTGGATATGAGCGTGTGCGTGGACGCACAGTCCAAGCCGCTGTTTATGCAGGGCTTCTATGACAATTCTGTAGACGGGCTGCACCGTCCGCATGCATGGAGCGAGGGCGTAGGCCATACGACGATCGAAAGACTTGGCACTCCGGAAGGCGTGGTCGGTTATCCGTCCAGAGGTACCGCCGAGAAAGCAAAACGTCCGGTGGCGGCGATCTGCCGTTATCTGACGCTGATGATTGAGGAGATTTTAAAAGCGTACCCGGCAGGAAAGGTTCCGCCGGCAAGCGCGATCACATTCCGCACTGACGAAGAGGTTGAGCCATACCTGCGCGAGCCGCTGAGCGAAGGCTGGAAATCTCTGCATGAGATCCCGCGTCACGGAATTTTCTAAAGAAATATTTTACAGGAAAACAAAGCGGGCCCGGTGTCTAGGATATCGGGCCCGGACTGTAAGGAGCATATGTTATGGATAAGAATAGTAAAGGCGCTTTGGACGGCGTGAAGATCCTGGATCTTACGAGGGTCTTGGCCGGCCCTGTCTGTACGATGATGCTGGCGGATATGGGTGCGGACGTGATCAAGATCGAGATCCCGGGAAAGGGAGACGACAGCCGCGCTTTCAGTCCGTTCCAGAACGGGGAGAGCGCATATTTTTTAAACCTTAACCGCAATAAAAAAGGGATCACCTTGAACATGAAGAGTGAAAAGGGAAAGAAAGTATTCCTTGCTATGGTGAAGAAGGCCGACATGGTGGTGGAGAATTTTCGCCCCGGCGTGATGGAGCGCCTTGGTTTCGGCTATGAAGACCTGAAAAAAGTGAACCCGGGGATCATTTACGGAGCCGTATCCGGTTTTGGACATACAGGCCCTTATTCCCAGAGACCCGGATATGATGCGATCGGCCAGGCGATGAGCGGGTTGATGAGTACCACCGGCTGGCCGGAGACGGGAGAGACCAGGGTGGGGACGCCGATGGCGGACTACCTGGCGGGCTTAAGCGCCACGGTCGCCCTTTTAGCCGCCCTTCATCATCGGGAGAAGACCGGGGAAGGGCAAAAGATCGATATCGCCCTGATGGACGCGGGCATTGCCAGCATGCAGGTGATCCAGACTTACTATCTTGTGGAGGGACGCCTTCCGTCCAGGATCGGCAACCGTTATGAGTCCAATTACCCTACAGACGGGTTTCCCACAAAAGACGGGCAGATCATGGTGAGCGCGGCTAATGACAAGCTGTGGAGAGCGATGTGCAAAGTGATGGAACGTGCGGATCTGGCAGAATCTGAGAAAACACTCACGAATAAAGACCGGCTGGCGAATTGGCCGTGGATCAGGGAAGAGATTATCAAATGGTCCGGTGAAAGGACGACAAAGGAAGCCGTGGACGCGCTGTTAAAAGGCGGCGTGCCGGCAGCTCCCATCAACAGCATCGCACAGGTTGTTCATGACCCGCATACGAAAGCGAGGGAGATGTTTGTGGAGACCGAGCATCCAAAAGCGGGGAAGATCACGGTCACCGGTTCACAGCTTAAACTGTCGGGAACGCCTGTCACATTCCGCACGCCTGCGCCTGCGCTCGGGCAGGATAATGTGGCTGTCTACGGAGGATGGCTGGGTATGGCCGAGGAAGAAATCGCGGCTTATAAGAATGAGGGTGTATTCTGATGGGACAAAAAGAGAAGATACAGATTATTGATGTAGGCCCCAGGGACGGCTTTCAGAATGTGAAGACACTGATTGACACGGAGACGAAGCTGTTCATTATCGAAGGGCTGTACCAGTCCGGAGTCCGGACTATGGAGGTGACTTCCTTTGTGAGCCCCAAAGCGATTCCGCAGATGGCGGACGCGGCGGATGTGGCGAAGGCTGTATTAAGCCGCTATCAGGATCTGCGGGTGATCGCGCTGGTTCCGAACCTTAGGGGCGCGCAGAATGCCTGGAACGCGGGAATCCGGGAGGCGGCCTGTGTGATCTCCGCCAGTGAAGCGCATAACAAGGCAAATATCAACCGTACGGTGAAAGAGTCCCTGGAGGCTTTGGAGGGGATACGCAAGGCGCTTCCGGATTTGGAGGTGCATCTGGATGCGGCGACTGCTTTTGGCTGCCCCTTTGCAGGAGAGGTTCCTAAGGAGGCGGTACTCTCCCTGATCGGAAGCGCGCGAAAGCTGGGGATTAATAAGGTCACGCTGTGCGATACCATCGGCGTGGCAGATCCCGCGCAGGTGAAAGAACTGTTAGGAGAAGTGGCCGGGCGTTATCCGGGGCTTGAACTTACGCTTCACTTCCACAATACAAGAGGAATGGGGCTGGCCAATATCTTCGCGGCCACGGAGATGGGAATCCGGAGTTTTGAGACTTCTGTAGGAGGCCTCGGAGGCTGCCCCTTCGCGCCGGGAGCAGACGGCAATACGGCGACAGAAGATACGGTCCATATGCTGGAAAAGATGGGATATGGTACCGGGATCGATCTTACAAAGCTTCTGGGGGTCGTGGAATATGTGGGACGGCATGTGGACGCGCCGGTGACGGGAAAGATGTGGGGAGTTGTGAACAGCACCTGCGAAAATGTCTCCGGCAGGGCATAAATTGCAAAATGAAATGACAGAGAGGATGGACAATGGAAATGACAGATAAAGAGTATGTAGAGAGTCTTATCAAAAGAGCGCATGAGGCGCAGAAGATTGCCGACGGTTTTACACAGGAATATGTAGATATGCTGACCCGTAAGATCGGCTGGGCGCTGGTGCAGCCGGATACGGTGAACAAAATTGCCGATTTTTGCCTGAAGGAGACCCGTATGGGTACTTACGAGGCGAAACAGGGAAAGCTGTTTAAGAAGGTACGCGGCGTGCTGAGCGATATCAATCCGCTTAAGTCCGTAGGCGTCGTGGAAGAGAATAAAGAACTGGGCATTCGCAGGCTGGCGAAGCCGGTAGGCGTGATCGGTTCCCTGATCCCGACGACGCAGCCGGAACTGTGCCCCGCTACCCAGGCGATGCTGGCAGTCAAGGCCCGCGACGCGATCGTATTCGCGCCGCATCCAAGGAGCCAGAAGACGACGCTTATGGTTACGGATATCATCCGCGGGGTGCTGAAGAAAAACGGCGCGCCGGAAGATCTTGTGATCTGCATTGAGAACCCGACGATGGATAAGAGTACAGAGCTGATGAGACAGTCGGACCTGGTGATCGCTACCGGCGGCGCGGGCATGGTAAAGGCCGCTTATTCTTCCGGGACGCCGGCATACGGCGTCGGTGTGGGCAACGCGGTAGTCGTCGTGGACGAGACGGCGGATCTTAAAGAAGCGGCGCATAACGTACATATCAGTAAAGTATTTGATTATGCGTCCGGCTGCTCCTGCGATAACTCGATCGTCGTGCAGGAAAGCGTCTATGACGAATTTATGGAATGCCTGAAAGCAGAAGGCGCGCATATGATTACGGCGGAACAGAAACCAAAACTTCTAAAGGCGATCTGGCCGCAGTGGCCTGAAAACCATATCCTGAACCGTGACATTGTAACCCAGCCGGCGAAACGGATCGCGGACATTGCAGGGATTGACGATGTGCCTGCAGATTGTGAATTTATCCTGGTGGAGGAAGACGGCTACGGAGAAGCGCATCCCTTCTCGGGCGAGAAGCTGTGCGTCGTCCTGACCGTATATAAATATAGAGAATTTCAGGAAGCGATTGATATTGTAAATGGTATCCATGCGTACCAGGGTGCGGGACACTCCTGCGGCATCCAGACGAACAACGACAGCCATGCGCTTGAGCTGGCGCTTAAGACCCACACGACGCGCGTGATGGTCCGCCAGCCCCAGAGCGTAGGCAACAGCGGAGACTGGAATAACGGAATGCCGTTTACCGGTTCTTTAGGATGCGGTACATGGGGCGGGAACATCGTTTCCGAAAATATTACTTTGAAACATTTTTTGAATAACACCTGGCTGTCAACACCGATCAAAGGCGTGATCCCCAGCGATGAGGAACTCTTTGGGGACGCTATGAAAGACTGAAGGCAGGAGCAAAGGAGGCAGGTATGCACCCTGATATGAGAGAGATCCGCTGTACTATCCTTAGGGGCGGTACGAGCAAAGGGATCTATATACTGGATAATGAACTTCCCAAGGAGTCGGCCTTGCGTAAACGGGTGATCCAGGCGGTCTTCGGCAGTCCGGACGAACGGCAGATCGACGGATTGGGCGGCGCGGACACGCTGACCAGCAAGCTGGCGATTATAAGTCCCTCGAACAGGGCGGACGCAGATGTGGAATACACCTTCGCCCAGGTGGGGATTGACAGAGATGTGGTAGATTTCGGCGGGAACTGCGGGAATATTTCTTCCGGTGTGGGGCCTTTTGCCATTGATGCGGGTCTTGTGAAAGCTGTGGAACCGGTGACTAAGATACATATCTACCAGACGAACACGGACAGAATATTGAAAGCGGAGGTGCCGGTGAAGGACGGTAAGGCGTGTGTTGCGGGGGATTTCCATATCGACGGGGTTCCCGGCACAGGCGCAAAGATCACGATGGATTTTTCTGCCACGGTCGGCTCGGCTACCGGGAAGCTTCTGCCCACCGGCCGTCCGGTGGATGAGATCAGCTTTGACGGGCAGAGTTATCCTGTGTCCATCGTGGACGCAGGAAACCCGCTCGTATTTATCGAGGCCAAAAGCCTGGGGCTTTTGGGCAATGAAACCGCGGCGCAGATCGACGGGGACAAAGGATTGCTTAAGAAGATTGAGGCGATCCGAAGCCGGGCC